>NZ_NHRI01000048.1:0-306 GCF_003129585.1 Shewanella sp. BC20
TAGGTCAGGTGTGTAAGCGTTGTGAGGCGTTGAGCTAACTGATACTAATGACTCGAGAGGCTTAACCATACAACCCAGATGGGTTTTACTCAGTAGTACTTAGACGAATACAAACACTTAAGAAGTGGCACTCAATCCAGCTTTCCGAATTACATTTACTGCCTGCATGAGATAAGACGGGTAAGTAAATAGCAAATTTGCTTGGTGACAATAGCATTGTGGTCCCACCTGATCCCATCCCGAACTCAGAAGTGAAACGCAATCGCGCCGATGGTAGTGTGGGGTCTCCCCATGTGAGAGTAGGTC
>NZ_NHRI01000049.1:0-290 GCF_003129585.1 Shewanella sp. BC20
CCTTCGTCTAGAGGCCTAGGACACCGCCCTTTCACGGCGGTAACAGGGGTTCGAATCCCCTAGGGGATACCACTCTATCCCATAAAGATAGGGTGCTATCACAAATGACTAGCGAGTGATTTGTGAGATAACGGCAAGACCTCAGTGATGAGGCTAAATATCCGTCCTTGTGTCCCCTTCGTCTAGAGGCCTAGGACACCGCCCTTTCACGGCGGTAACAGGGGTTCGAATCCCCTAGGGGATACCACTCTATCCCATAAAGATAGGGTGCTATCACAAATGACTAGCGA
>NZ_NHRI01000007.1:0-196830 GCF_003129585.1 Shewanella sp. BC20
CCATGTTTCTCGTTTCCTCTTACTTGTGGTGAATAAGAAGGTCTCTTTTAACATGGGCGTTATTCAGGCTATAGCCTTAAGGGACAATCACCACCGCCAGAGGCGGTGGTTTTGGGATGACAATAAAAAGGCCTTGCTAAGCAAGGCCTTTTTATTTTCAAGGTTCTTTATCCAAGTGAACTTAAACCTGCCATTGGATCGACGCTTCGCCCCGCGCCATCAGCATTTGATTCACTTTAGAAAAATGCCCACAACCGAAGAAGCCGCGATAGGCCGACAGCGGTGACGGGTGGGGTCCCGACAAAATTTGATGCTGCGGCGCAGTAATCACCGCCCCTTTTTTGATGGCATGGCTGCCCCAGAGTACGAAAATAATCGGCCGCGCCTGCGCATTAAGCAGCTTTAAGGCCTCAGTGGTAAAGGTTTCCCAGCCGGCATTGGCATGTGAGTGGGCTTGCCCTTGTTCCACCGTCAGCACGGTATTGAGCATCAAAATCCCCTGCTCCGCCCATTGGGTTAAATCACCATGGTTCGGGATTTGGAAACCGGGAATATCGTTCACTAACTCTTTATACATATTGGCTAACGATGGCGGCGGTTTAATGCCTCGCTTAACCGAGAAACACAGGCCGTGGGCTTGGTCGGGACCATGGTAGGGATCTTGACCGATAAGCACTACACGCACTTGCTCCAATGGGGTTGTTTTAAAGGCGTTGTACACATCCTCTTTAGGAGGATAGATCACCTTACCCAATTCACGCTCTTGATTCACAAATGCTATCAACTGCTGATAATAGGGTTGAGAACGTTGATGGTCAATAAATGCCTGCCAAGTCGCCAAAATCTGTTTCTCTTACTTAAGTTACGATGCCGTTAGCTTAAAAGTGATAGCGCGACATGACAAGCCAACTCCGGTTTTTATTCCCGAGTCTTAAGATATCGCAAGCATATTGCGGCCTAAACCTGTTCGGTTCCTTTGGTTAAGGCAATCGATTGCTATCGAGAAATGCCCCGTATCGCAAAAGTTAACTCGAGCAAAGTTGAGTGCAGTGCCATGTTGTGTCTAAACGCTTTGGCTCATTAAATGACTCTGATAATCCATCAGCTAGCGTGATAGGGGCGTTTGTATAAACAATCCGTATTAATCGCGACCACGGTGGCCATGACCACGGTCGTCATCCCTATCTTTGCGGCGCTCATGTTTGTCGTAATGTTTGTGGTGATGCTTATCCTGTTTATAGGAGCGATAACGGGGTACGTACTCATCGCGATACCAGACATCCTGAACAAAATAGACTGGGCGGCCGCAGGCACCGTAGGAGGCACAATAGCGACCCCATTTTTTTGCATGACCGGGCGGCACATGCAGATAGATAGGTTCATACACGACCCGAGACTGCTCTATCACGATAGGCTGTTCGTAAATCACCTGTGGACGAGGAAAATTACCAATATTGATCTGACCGTAAAAGTTTGGATCGCCGATGTTAATCGACACTCCGACATCTGCCGCAATGGCCGAAGATGAAGCTGCAGCGAGTAGTAAGGCTGACAGTGTAAGTTTAATTGCTTTCATGGCGGTTCTCCTGTTGATGGAAGCAGTATGCGAGTGGCTAACTGAACAGAAGATGAATCCTCACAGGAGGCTAAATCAGATATTATTTCCCCCGCACCGCCATGCAGACCTTGTATTTCGGCAGGCTATCTACATCCCAAATCGGCAAGAATTTAAATCACGATGATAGAACTGTTACATATCTTCCGTCTTGAAACGATGCAGCAAAACCCATTGATACTAAATACAATATCGCCCAATCAACCATCAAACTAACCGCAAGTTAGCGATGGATGACCTACTAAGTATTGGGCTCACTACAACAGATTTAGATCCCAATACTTAAGCGTAAGCGGTTCCTTCCTGCAGAATTTAGGATAGAATCGCCCACCAATAAATTATTTTGAGTAAGCGCTATGACTGATACCAGCAACACCACGATTTTTGAACTTGCCGATCAATTTATTGCCTTAGCCAATCAGCTAAGCCAGCAGGAAGGTGATGTCGGTAAAGTCGGCACAGCCCTGCGTTTTGCCGCAGCGCGTTTTAACGCCTTTGAAGCCGCGATTAAATCTGCCGACTTAGGCGCAGAAAAAGACAATGCACTCGACTGGTTTAGCGCCGAATACCGCGAAATGCTAAGCGACAACCTAGACGACCATATCGCTAATCCACCCGTTATGCAGGAAGAAGCTGTGGCAGCGGATGATTCGGTACAAATCTTTAAAGGCTGATGATGCGCTATAGGCCAAGCATCGCCTGCTAAAATCCCATAAAAAACGCCATCTTGTGATGGCGTTTTTTTATCTATTTGCACTGTTCAATATGCATTGCGATACGTTAGAGGGTATATACCACTCGTATCGCGAGCAGGATCAGTACCACACCAGAAAGTTTATCGATAAGTCCCGCTTTTTCCCGTAACTTAGGCAATACACTCGAATGGGACAACAGTAAGGCAATCAAGGTGTACCAAAGCCCATCAACCACCAAAGGCGTTAGCACGATAAGTGCTTGACCCGTCAAGCTATCGGCCACCATCACAAACTGACTAAACAGCGCCAAAAAAAACAACATAATCTTAGGATTGAACAGGGAAATCGCAATACCATCCCGCGCCGCAGTGAGCGTATCCGTCGCCTCCCCCGCCGCAAGTTTTGCCTGCATGCCACCGTTTGAGCGCAATGCTTGGATCCCCATCCAGGCGAGATAGAGCGCGCCTAAAATCGCGATCCCATTAAAAATCAATGGCGCTTTTTTCAATACAACGGCTAGGCCGAGCAACGTCACTAACGCATAAATGCCAATACCGATCGAGTGCGCCCAAGCGCAAACTATCCCCTTGCCGCGACCACCGCCCAAGGTATGACGCACAACCATGGCCAAACTCGGCCCGGGAGACATAGCGCCCAAGCAACAAATCGCCAATAGTCCTAACCAAGTACTAAAGCTCATTTTTAACCCTTTAAAGCATAAAAAGGCCCTCAATCGGGCCTTCACAGGAGTGGCAGTTTAACACTGGCCAAATAATACGGTCACTCTCATTTAGCCGCGTTAGGATGATAAAAAGCGCGGATATCTTGCACCAGTTGCGCAAGCGACGCGGGCTCCACATACATCATGTGGCCCGCTTTGTAGTAATGCATAGTGACACGGCTATTATCTATGCCATTATCAGCAAAGGTATTTTCGGTCGCAAAGAAGGGCGTCGCAAAATCGAAATAACCGTTACCAACAAAAATACGTAGGTCTTTATTCTCGCGCTGCGCTTGCCCTAAATAGGGCGCCACATTCACATAATGCATTTGCTTACCACTGATATTCCAGTTCCAGCCACGGTTAACATCGGTGGAGAGCACGTTGAAGGGGCGTGATAATTTAACCCCTAAATCCTCATACAGATACTGATGGATAGCCGCCGTATAAGCGCCATCGATACCATATCCTGAAGGATCGTTATCGGTCGAGTCACCGCCACTGTCGTAATCTTTGCCGGTATAGCGACTGTCTAACCGCCCGACGGTCAAATCCTGATCCCTGAGCAATTCTTTGGTGTAGCGACTCGCACTCACCCGCAAATTCACTCGGTAGAGGTAAGACTCACTCAGGCCCGTAAAACGCGCCAACTGTTTGCGTACACTCTGATAATCGCTTTGCGCTAAACGGCTACCCTGTAATAGGGCTAAGGCGTAATCCTTAATTGCGAATTGACGCGCCTGTTCGACAAACGCTTCGAGCCCTAAGGCCTTGTCGGCATCACTAACTTTATTGTGATAAAACGCAGTTGCCGCCATGGTCGGTAAAAAACCAATGTAGGGTTGGTTATTGCCCGGTTGATAACGAGCGTGGCTAAAGTCGAGAATCGATGAAATCAGCATCACGCCATTGACCGAGATATCGGTCCAACCGCCTTGGAGCTCATCCACTAATGCTGCCGCTCGTGTCGTACCATAACTTTCACCGGCAAGATATTTGGGCGAATTCCAACGCTTATGTTCAATCAACCAACGGCGCATAAACTCGGCAATGGATTGGGCATCTTCTTTCACGCCCCAAAAATCGGCGCCTTTCTTCTCACCGAGGGCGCGGCTAAAACCAGTACCCACAGGGTCGATAAACACTAAGTCTGACTCATCGAGTAATGAGTAATCGTTGGCTTCAATCCGATAAGGCGCCGCACCATCATCTTTGGCATCACCGGGCACAATCACACGTTTTGGGCCAAAGAGGCCCATGTGCAGCCACAGCGAGGCAGAACCTGGGCCACCGTTAAAAATAAACGTGACCGGGCGTTTACTACTGTCCTGCACATCATCCCGTAAATACGTAATAGAGAAGATGCTGGCCTGAGGCTCCCCCTTATCATCCTCTAAAATGGTCTCACCACTGATGGCTTGATAACTGATCTTCTGATTTTGAATTGTCATTCTGTGCTTAGTAGTCACCACCTCTGGCACTAGCTTATCCACTTTGACATCGCTTTTTTTAGCTTGCTCGGCATGGCCGACCATGGACACAGTGAATAATAAGGGCAGCAACACACTTGCCCATTTCAGCCTTGAGGGCGTTTGCTTCTCTGTTAGCGCTAGCATCAATTATTCTTCCCTTCTGTAGTGGTTATTTTGTGACCTTTTTATTGGTGCACCAGCTTACAAAGACTGTGCACTCGGCGCAAAAGCACAATTGCAACCGAATGCGTCAAAGCTTTAATCGGCTTTTAAAGCATAAATTCACGCAGATTTAAGCTGTTAGTCGCTAAGATAGAATGGATTATCGGAAACTCATGTAGGCATCTATGGGCACTATCACTCTTATCAGTCTGGTCATTCTCGCATTACTCGTGGGCGCGATTGGCCTGTTAATCTGGCAACGCAGCAAAGGTAAACGCATTCCACTGGCGGTGATTTTTGTATTGGGATTTTTCGCCGTTGGCCTAGGCGGAATTATCGGTTTTGTACATAAAGGCGAAGATTATCAAGCCTATCAAAAGCTGCAGTGGCATACGCTGGCCCCTGAAAAAATCGCGCCGCTGGTCGCCGATGGCTATACAGTGTTTGTGGATATCACCTCAGACTGGTGCAGCATTTGCCAAACCAACAAGGCTGAAGTCACCCACAGAGAGCAAGTGGTGAATGCACTGATGGCCGACAAGGTTATTTTGATGCAGGGAAATTGGAGCGAAGCCGATTCCACCATTGCGGGTTATATGAAGCATGAAGGCGTACCGGGTACACCTTACAATAAGGTCTATGGTCCAAGGGCGCCTAACGGCATAGTGTTGCCTTCAACGCTCACCATAGAAGCTGTACTTAATGGCTTAGCTCAGGCAAAAGCACTGTAAGCGATTGATTTGGCTTTAACCTCAAAAACCGAAGCCATAAAGCTCAACACTCGCGCAATAAAAAAGGCTGCATCGCAGCCTTTTTGCACACTTCAAATCAGTAGAAAGTAATTTTCCGGAAAGGTGGGCAGAAAATCACTCCATACTCTTAACAGCCATCTCACCCCAAAACGCTATTAAACTCGTTCATTCACTCACACCGTACTTCAATAAACATCTCCGCGTTGCCGTGAATTCCCAGTCTTAAGGGCGAGCCTGCTTTGTTCAGGTCAACTTAGCCAAAGATATTTATGAAACATTTTTATAACAATTTACTCTTTTACGCCAGCACTAAATACAACTTTCGATCGATTAAAATATAAGCTTTTTATTATCAACAAGTTAATGGTCAGACCTCTAAACATATCTCTAAACCATTCAATTCAAGCATTACTGAATAACTCACGATATATCGCGACACGACTCAAGGGGTTATACTCTGGGCACTCATTCGTATTAAGGAATCAACGGAATGACCTCAACACAGCCCGCCGCAATGCCCTTGGATAAACATTTTCTGCCAGAAAACCAGCTACTGCTCAATGCCGTGGGTGAAGGCATTTATGGGTTTGATTTAAATGGTAATGCCGTCTTCATCAATCCCGCCGCCGAGCGCATGACGGGCTGGAAGAATGAAGAATTACTCGGCAAAAATATCCATAATTGCCATCATCATAGCCATGCGGATGGCAGTCATTATCCCCAAGAAGATTGTCCCATCTACAATACCTTGAAGGATGGAATAGCAAGGGAAATCACCCACGATGTGTTTTGGCGCAAAGATGGCAGTAGCTTTCCAGTACATTACAGCTCGACCCCCGTCTATCGGGACAACAAGCTTATCGGCGTAGTCGCGATATTTCGCGATATCAGTATTCAGAAACAAACCGAGCAGTCGCTACGTCAAGCTTTAGCGCAGGTTCAAGCACTGTCGGAGCAACTAGCCAGCGAGAATCATTATCTCCAAGCCGAGTTAGCCGATAAGACAGGCGATGTGGATATTTCGGGCAGCAGCGCGGTAATCCGTCATATGATCCAGCAGCTGCATATGGTGGCCAATACCGACAGTACCGTATTGATTTGTGGCGAAAATGGCACAGGCAAAGAACTGGTTGCCCGTAACTTACATCAACTGAGTCGCCGTAAAGATAAGCCCATGATCAGCGTTAACTGCGCGGCGTTTTCAGCCTCACTGTTAGAGAGTGAGTTGTTTGGCCATGAGAAAGGCGCCTTTACCGGTGCGACACAGCAGCGCAAGGGCCGCTTCGAACTCGCCCATCAAGGGACACTGTTTCTCGATGAGGTGGCCGAATTAAGTTTGGAGGCGCAATCTAAGTTGCTGCGGGTGATCCAAGAGCAATCCTTCGAACGACTCGGCGGCAGTGAAACCATTAAGGTCGATATTCGCTTAGTCGCCGCCAGTCACCATGATTTACTCAAGCGCGTTGAACAGGGCTTATTCAGGATGGATCTCTATTACCGCTTGAATGTCTTCCCAATCCAAGTGCCACCGCTGAGGGCAAGACTTGAGGATATGCCCGAGCTTGTCAGCCACATTTTGCATTCCCTAAACCGCAAACTCGGTAAGAAACTGCGCGGCGTGAGCCAAAAAGGTCTGCAAAAACTGATGGCCTACAGTTGGCCGGGTAATGTGCGCGAATTACAAAATATCCTCGAGCGGGAGGCCATTTTATCTCAAACGGATATATTACAAATCCATGCCATGCCCACGCATCACCTGCAGACTCAAACCGCGGTCTCACCATTACAAACCTTGGCCGAGGCGGAAGCACAACACATAGAGCAAACATTAAAGCAGCTCAACTGGCGTATTTCAGGCCCCAATGGTGCGGCCAATGTACTCGGCGTCCCGCCAAGTACACTCAGATCGCGGATGAAGAAGCTCGGGATTACACGTCAAACCATTGCAGAAGAATAGCTTTAAAAACGCGATATATCGCCAATTAGCGATATATCGCGACACCCACTAAATCGCAAATACACTTAATCATTAAATATCAATAATTTAAAATAAAAAACTCTTGGCCTAACGTTTGCTATAGGGAGCCGAATCTTATTTAAGCCGTTAGGACAGCATATGCCCAAGAGTGACACCCAACACAGAGAGAACGCCAAGCGCCCCTCTGCTGAGCAATTTATCCCCGTAAAAAATATCCAGGCGGACGATAAACCAGCCCCCGTGAATGGTCAGATTCATTTCCGAGAGCAGAAGGGTTATTTTCAGCGCCTAAGAACCACAATGAATAGCCTGTTAGTTCTGCTGTTTTTTGCCCTGCCCTTTATTTCCTTTGATGGTCGGCAAGCGATATTGCTGGATGTGAGTCAGCAGCAGTTCTTCTTTTTCGGCCTCACCCTCTGGCCACAGGATTTCACCTTGCTCGCTTGGGTGTTTATTGCCGCCGCCTTTGGATTGTTTTTCATTACTGTGTTTTGGGGGCGCGTCTGGTGTGGCTATCTTTGCCCGCAAACCGCGTGGACTTTTATGTTTGTCTGGCTCGAGAGCCGAATTGAGGGCAACAGCAACAAACGTAAATTGCTGGATAAGGCGCCGTGGTCAGCCAATAAACTCGGTAAAAGAAGTCTCAAACACGGCCTGTGGGGATTAGCCGCATTAATTACTGGCTGTGGATTCATCGGTTATTTCATTCCCGCCCGCGAACTCTATTTGGATATTTTTACCGGCAACGCCGGTTTTTGGACGACCTGCTGGGTATGGTTTTTCGCGATTTGTACTTACTTAAATGCAGGCTGGATGCGCGAGCAAATGTGCTTACACTGCTGCCCCTACGCGCGTTTTCAGGCCGTGATGTTCGATGCCAACACCAAAACCGTGACCTATGATGCCGCTCGCGGCGAAGCGCGCGGCCCACGTAAGCGCAAACAACAGACGGAACTCGGTGATTGTGTTGACTGTAACCTATGTGTCGAAGTCTGCCCGACGGGGATTGATATTCGCCAAGGCCTACAATACGAGTGCATTAACTGCGGCGCCTGTGTCGATGCCTGTAATGAAACCATGCAAAAATTCGACTACAAACAAAACCTAATTAGCTATGTCAGCGAGAATGAATTAAAGGGCATCACCCATTCCAACTGGCGCTCGCCACGCTTTTTAGGTTACGGCGCCGCCGTTGTTATTATGTTGGTTGTGATAGGTTTAGATCTCTCCAGTCGCAGTGAAATTCAGCTTAACGTCATTCGCGACAGACAGAGCCTGTATCGCGAAACCGCCGATAACAAAGTTGAAAATACCTACCAGCTGAAGATCCGTAACAAGACTCAGCAATCTAAGCAATATCAACTCGCGGTCAACAGCGAAATGCCCTTCAGCTTAATTGCCGACTCGGTCATTACCCTTGCTCCGGGTGAGCAATCGGATTATCCCGTGACAGTATTAGCCGATAAGGATGCAATCCCAACGGGGCGCAAAATTATCGAATTCTCGGTAACGGATGTGAGCAAACCTGAACAAAGCGTTAGCCAAGAAACCGGCTTCTTTAGCCCTTAGTGCGTCATGCGGCAGTGTGCTCGCCGATAAGCGAGCACACTCCATCACAGTTAGCCACTTTCGTAAATCAGGCCCGTTAATCACTGTGGTTCGCGTTTTTTTTACTCAGCTTGTTTCGTTAAATCCGCTAAATAGCCTCAACTCGCGCCGCACAAACATGAAGTATGCCAATGCAAAATCATAGCCTTCTAGCCACTTCTCTTGCGCTTACGGCGACTGCTTCAAAAGAGGCTCGGCTGTCATTGCGGTAAACCAATGTCGATTTATTATTGACGGTTCGCTATATAGATCGAATACAATAAACATACGAAACATATATAAAGTATATTTATGGGCATAGTTAAAATTTCCGAAGAACTGCATGATGAGCTGAGAAAAGCCAGTTCGGTCATGTCACGTTCAATCAACTCGCAGGCAGAATTCTGGATAAGGATCGGGATGCTGGCAGAATTGCATCCACAACTCTCCTTTAATCAGTTAGTCGCCGATCTGATGAAATCTGCGGATGTGAACCTAGCCAACGTGACCCAGGTAAAGGAAATGGCCGATGAATAATCAGGTGAAGATAAAATCTGCCGAAGAAATTGCACTGATGCGCCTCGCGGGGCAATTACTAGCTCAAGTATTTCAAATGCTTGATACCTATGTCCGCCCCGGCATCAGCACCATGGATATCAACGATACGGTCGAAGCCTTTATCGTCAACGAGCTCAAATCGCGTCCCGCGAGTAAGGGTCAGTATGGCTATCAATATGTGTTGAATTCGTCCATTAACGAGGTGGTCTGCCATGGTGTGCCCTCAGCGAATGAGGTCATCAAAAGCACAGATATCATTAACTTAGATATTACCCTCGAGAAAGACGGCTATATTGCCGACTCCAGTAAAATGTATGTGATGCCACAGGCGCCCGCCCCAGCCCAAAAGCTGGCCGATGTTACCTATCTTGCCATGTGGCAGGGGATCAAACAGGTTAAACCTGGGGCCACATTGGGCGATATTGGCCATGCGATTCAACAGTATGCACAATCCTTTGGTTATAGCATCGTCAGGGATTACTGCGGCCATGGGATAGGTCAAGAAATGCATGAAGAGCCGCAAGTCCTTCACTATGGAAAGCCGAATCAAGGCCTTAAGCTCAAAGCGGGCATGGTGTTTACCATTGAGCCTATGGTGAATCAGGGCACTGAAAAGATAAAGCTTAAAAAAGATGGTTGGACGGTTGTCACCCGCGATAAAAAACTCTCGGCGCAATCGGAACATACGATACTTGTCACCCCTACGGGATACGAAGTGCTCACCCTACGCCACGATGAGCAATCTCCCCGTTAATTTCGACGCTAACCCTCGCTTTTTCATCTCAAATTCAGGTGTGCTGTAGTAAATTTGCACTGCAGTTCACCGCCCTTCATTAGAGTAAAAATTCTATTTTTACAATTGGATAGCCGTGCAAATTGCTACAATAATTTAACGATAAACGTTGACCTGACAGGTTGAATCCTTCTAATCTAAACACTCGTTTGATTTTAAAATAATAACAACGATAAACCTATTTGAGGTAGTTAGGCATGGCATACGATCAAGAGTCACAACTCGAACTTGGCAAATACTCATCACTCATAGACTTAATCGAACGCACTAGCCAACGCTTTGGTGATAAAACGGCATATGCTTGTTTGGGGAAAACCAGCAGTTTCAATGATATAGAACGCGATTCACGCTATTTTGCTGCCTATTTGCAGAATAACACTAATCTAAAACCCGGCGATCGGATCGCGATTCAATTACCCAACATTACCCAGTTTGTTATCGCCGCCTATGGTGCGCTGCGGGCGGGACTTATCCTAGTCAACACTAACCCGCTCTACACCGAACGAGAGCTTATTCATCAGTTTAATGACTCGGGTGCTAAGGCCTTAGTGGTGTTGTCGGATCTGTTGCCAACCCTTGCCAAAGTGGTTGCGACCACACCAATTGAATTGGTGATTTCCACTCATCCGTTAGATCTTATCGATCCGCAGGTACAGCCCAAAACGGGGCTTAAAAATGTCGAATTCTGCCAAGTGCTAAAACAAGGGGCCGAGCTACCCTTTAGCCGAATAGTCCCTGCCGCAGGTGACTTAGCGGCGCTGCAATATACCGGTGGTACAACGGGTCTCTCCAAGGGGGCCATGCTGACCCACGGTAATATGCTCGCCAATGCGGCGCAGGTAAAATCCCGCATTGGCAGCGTTATCAGCGAAGGGGAAGATATTTTTGTCGCGCCACTGCCGATTTACCATATCTACGCCTTTATGGTGAACTTAGTACTGTATTTTGAATGTGGTGGTTGCTCGGTATTAATCCCCAATCCCCGTGATATTAGTGGCTTAATCAAGACACTGGCTAAATACCCTTTTACCGGCTTTGCAGGGCTTAACACCCTCTTTGTCGCCCTGTGCCATCAGCCCGAATTTAAGGCGCTGGATTTCAGCCATTTAAAAATCACTATTTCGGGTGGTACGGCACTCACCGCGGCCGCAGCTAATATCTGGCAACAAACTACGGGCAATACCATCAGTGAAGGTTATGGATTATCCGAAACCTCGCCAGTGATTTCACTCAATGCTCCCGGATATCAGAAGATTGGCACTATCGGTAAGCCCGTTCTCGGCACTGAGGTCAAACTGCTAGATGAAAACGGCAATGAAGTCGCGCAAGGGGAAGCTGGCGAACTCGCCGCCCGCGGCCCGCAAGTGATGCTGGGTTATTGGAATAATCCCCAAGAAACGGCCAATGTAATGACTGCCGATGGTTTCTTTAAAACCGGGGATATTGCGATTTTGAACGAGGAAGGATTCCATCAAATCGTTGATCGCAAAAAGGATATGATTATTGTCTCCGGCTTTAACGTCTATCCGAATGAGGTCGAAAACGTGCTCGCCAGCCATCCGAATATCATTGAATGTGCCGTGGTTGGCGTAAGGGATGAACACTCAGGAGAAGCTGTCAAAGCCTTTGTTGTACTTAAGGATGACAGCCAAGATCATGAGCAAATGAAAACCGCCATTCTCAACTTCTGCCGTGAGCAACTCACCGCCTACAAGCTGCCCAAGTTGATTGAATTTATGCCGCAGCTACCTAAGAGTACCGTGGGTAAAATTCTGCGCAGAGAACTCAAAAATCACGCTTAAACATACGCAAACATCAGTGACGTTTGAGCAATCTTAAATCCAAAACAAAACCCCAGAGCAACACTCTGGGGTTTTATTTATATTACATTGTCCATACAAACCTTACTCGCTAAGCACACTCACCTCATCCGTTAGCAGCTGTAAACTGGCAAACTCGCGATATAAGGCATTGGTTTGTAATAGTGTTTGATGCTTACCACTGGCGACGATACGCCCCTTATCGAACACGATAATTCGATCCGCATTGATCACTGTGGCGAGGCGATGGGCGATGATAAGCGTGGTTTTCCCTGTCATCAATTCATCGAGTGCCTGCTTTACTTTTTGCTCACTTAAGGCATCGAGCGCACTGGTCGCCTCATCGAGCAGCAAGATAGGCCTGTCGGCTAAAATCGCCCTCGCAATCGCGATACGCTGCTTTTGACCACCGGATAAGCGCACGCCGCGCTCACCCAAATAGGTTTGATAACCTTCACTAAATTCGCTAATAAACTCATGGGCACGGGCCGCAATACAGGCATCAACCACCTCCTGCTCGCTGGCATCGACGCGGCCATAGCGCACGTTCTCCAGCACGCTAGTAGCAAAAATCACTGAGTCCTGCGGCACAAGCGCAAACTGCGCCCGTAAATCCTTTGGTGAAAGCTCAGCAATATCAATCCCATCCAAATGAATGCTGCCCGATGACGGCACATAAAACCGCTGCAATAACTGAAACAGCGTACTCTTTCCAGCCCCACTCGGCCCGACCAAGGCCACCCGCTCGCCCGCGCTTATCGTCAGTTCTAAGTCGCTGAGCACTAACTGAGTTTGCTCGGGATAATGAAAATTCAGTTGTTGCAGTTGCAGCTCGCCACGCACTTTCGCGGGCAGTGTTTTAGGCACTAGTGGCGCAGGAATATCGACCTCAGTTTCAGCCAGTTCGATTAAGCGCTCGGCGGCGCCCGAGGCGCGTTGGATCTCACCGACAACTTCACTGATGGTGGCGACGGCGCCTGCCACCATCACGGCATAAAACATAAAAGCCGACAGTTCGCCGCCCGTCATTTTTCCCGACATCACGTCGTGGGCGCCGACCCAAGTCACAGATGCAATGGCGGCGATACTTAAAAACATCACGGAGGAAATCAACATGGCACGGTAACGAATACGACCACTGGCGGCGGTCATCACATCTTCGACACGACTATTGAATAAACTGCGGTCCTTATCCTCATGCCCATAGGCTTGCACTGTGTGGATTTCATGTAAGGTTTCATCCACATAGGCCCCCAAATCCGCCACCCGGTCTTGACTCTCCCGCGCTAAGGTTCGCACTTTTCGGCCAAAGAAGCCGACAGGCCCCAGCACCAAAGGCACTGCCAGTAGCACCAGCAGCGTCATCTTCACGCTGGTGATCCCCATCATCGCCAACCCACCGATCACAGTCACGCCGGAGCGCAGCGCCATCGAGAGACTCGAGCCGACCACGGTTTGCAGCAGAGTCGAATCGGCGGTAAAGCGCGAAATCACCTCACCGGTACGCACCTTGGCGTAGAAGGCTGGAGACAACTTCAGCAGTTGATTGTAAACCGTCAGCCTTATATCGGCGCTGACCCGCTCGCCGAGCCAAGTCATCAGATAAAATCGGCAAAACACCGCAGTGCCACTCACTGCGGTGATGAGCAGTACCAACAAAATAATTTCATTGAGACGCTGGGCGTTATCCTTAATAAAACCTTCGTCCACCATCAACCGCACGCCCTGCCCGAGGGATAGCCAGGCCAAGGAGCCAATCAAAAGAAATACAATCGCCGCAACCACCCGCAGGCGATAGGGCTTAAGAAATTGCCAAATCCAGGGCAATACCGCCCGTTGGCGAATCGAGGTATTAGCAGCGTTATGAGGCATAGTGGACTCTGATAATGATCGTGGGGGAAGTGTACTCGATTCTGTAGGCTCAGTTAGCGGTTTGTTCACTATTGATATCCTTAGGCTTTATGCGCCCATCAACCTTAGCACATGCGAGTATCAACAGAGCATACTCGAAAGCCCTAAGGATAAACAAAATGACTTTAGCAAGGCGTCGCTGAAAAGCAGGCAATAACAAAGGATGAAGGTAAAAGTGAAAATGCTTTGAGAAATATAACAATAAACCCGCCTAGATAGCGGGTTTATGCTTTTGCCTTGAGTCGGTCAAGCTCAAGACGCTGATTTTCAAAACATAGGTGTTCAAGACACGGATGTTTAAGACTCGAGAGCTTAAGCTACTTGCATATCTTCGGGTGCTTTAGGTGTGCCATGGTGGCCATCACGCTTCCAGTTAACATCGAGTAATTCACTGCCCGTCAGACTAAAAGCTTGGCCAAAACCTTTCACATACAATCCCTGATGGGGCGCTAACTTATACAGATTAAAGTCCATCAGTGCCGCGAGGTTATCGGACATGTCGCCAAAGCGTTTTGATAACAGGCTGACTCCTTTGCTAAACGAGGGCGTATCGCGTTCAACCGCTTGAGCGATTGCATCGAAAGTGAGGCGTTTACGGGCGAATACCGACTTAGCTTCGGCTTCATCCTCCACCAGCATCACAGACACTTTGGTCGACTGTTTAAGGTTGTGGCCGTGGCGGGCTAAGTCACTCACTAGTATGTAAAACCCATCGTCAGCTAAGGCAAATGGCGCGTAACTGGCATTGGGTTGCCCATCCGCATCCACAGTGGCGAGTTGCAAAGTATGGCGCTGCTGTTTAAAGGCCTCAATTTCGGGTAACAGTTTGTCCCTTAAACGTTGTTCTTGCTCGAAGATTTCAGACTTCATATTGGATACCTTAATAAATTATGTCGGTGACTATTGAGTAGCAAAGGTGCCCGCTAGCGTTTTAAAACGGCGAACTTGCTCAGGAAAAAGCACTCTTTGCTTGTCTCGTCCTAAATAAACTTTGAATACCACCTCGCCTTGAGGGCCAAAAAAGTTAATCGAATGGCTCTCGCTGCCCCTAAAGGGTCTGCTAACTAACGCGATCGCTCGCATGTTATCCAGCTTGAGATGACCATGAAGGCCATCACCTTTGCTGTAGAGGTTGTAGTAACCATGGGCAAATTTCCCTTGGGGAAAATCACCTTTGAATTCAAACACGCTGCCCGAAAGCATCACTATCGTGGTCAGAGGTCCCCACTCGGGTAAGCTCTGCAGCAGCTCGTCGATTTGTGTCAAAGGAAGAAACACTCGCTGCGCTTGCGGCAGTGCTGCGACCACATCAAGCTCGGCAATCCCTAATTCACTCGCCAGTTGTGCAGGCATTAAATCGGGCTGGCTGACAAAACGCTGCCTTAACATTGACTGCGAGTCGGCATCTATGTGATGGCTCGAGTGAGCGATTTCAGTGTCGATTGTCTGTGTCATTTGCGTCTCCTAAAGCTGGGTCTAGAACATATAACGTGCTGACAACTTCATATTGCGGCCAGGTTGATAAAGGGTCTGCCATGCCTGCTGGTATTTCTCGTCACCAATGTTTTCAATGGCGAAGTCGACTCTCAGGCCAGACATAGCCCCCATCGCAGGCTCCCAAGCGAGGTAAACATCCCACAGGGTGTAGTCGTCATACTTAGCCACGCGATAACCTTCGGGTGTATTAGATTGGCTGGCGACATAGGTCACTCGGGTGCCGAGTTTCATATCACCTTCCATAATGCCTTGGGAGAGATCGACGTTGAACTTATTGGCGGGCATACCTTCGATATAGTCACCAGTCTTTCGGTCTTCGCCGCGAGTCTGACCGTAATTCATTGCCAGCCGTGTTTGACCAATGCGATAACGGCCGCTGAGCTCAAAGCCAGTTAACTGCGCATCTTCTACGTTATTCCATGAGGTGGTTTGCTCAAATCCTGGGATCCCCATTAACGGATTGGAGACTTGCTGAACGATAAAATCGTCCACATCGTTACGGAAGATGTTTACGGTGAAAGCCAGCTCATCATCTCCAGCTAAGTCGTTGAAACGAAAATCAGCTTTCAGTTCTTTATTGCGGGCGACTTCAGACTTTAAGTTAGGATTCGTCGCAAAGGTATTACACAGACCTTGGGGTAAAAAACCGGGGATCGGCGGAATGCAATAATGGGTTCCGGTAGAAAACATTTCCTCAACCGTGGGCGCACGGAAAGCCTGATCGTAACGGGCACTTAAGGTTAGCCACGGCTGAGTCTGCCAACTCAAACCCAGCGAAGGCGATAACTCATTGTCATCTGCAGAAGCATTGAGATTGTGGCTCTCGTTTTTGAAGCTGTCGTAACGTAAGGCGGCGTCGAGATTAACGGTTTGCGTCAATTGAATATCGGCACGGGTAAAGGCGCCCCACACTGTGGTCTCACCATCAATATCCCCTGGGCGCTGCCCCACTTGCCCCCTATCGTCTCTGACTGTTTTAAGGGTATCGCGATAACCATCGACACCATAGGTCAGCTTAGTGTTGCCTAACTGCGAACTGTTGTTGAGATTAATCCCAATGGTGCGGTATTCGGTGCTATCGAATTGACCTTTGGTCACCCTGTCTTCGTCATAATCCGTGCTATTCCAATAGACTTGGACTTTGGTGTCCAAATACGGATTATTTGCCGGCGCCAAGCTGTAATTGAGGGTGACGTTTTGATCGTCCGTTTTACGGCGTACTAAAGGCACTGAACTGCTCACCGCGGCGGAAGGATTACTCGGCACCAGTTCATTAATCTTGCCAACTCTTGCCGATAACTCTAAGCGTGAAGCCTCATCGGCTTGCCAACCAAACTTAGCCAAACCGTTGCTCCCCAAAGAAGCACTGTTCGCTAAGGTTTCGTCATTACCCGTATTGATATTATTGGAGTCGAAGTAAGATCCATTGATTAACCAATCAATAGTATCTTGTTGGCCATACACGGCAGCGCTGGTTTTAGTGCGATCGCCATTCGTGTCATAGCCTTGCTTTAGATAGCCACCGAAGGTTTCGTTAGGGGCTAAGAAGTCTTGAGCCGATTTAGTATTCTGCGCCACCACACCACCGATGGCACCACTACCCCAGAGGCTACTGGCAGGACCGCGAATCACCTCAATTGATTTGAGTAATTCAGGATCCATAAAGTAAGAGCCACGGTGACCTGAACTGGTATTCTGTCTTGCGCCATCAATAGTTTGTAATACACGATCGCCGCTTAAACCACGGATCTCAACCCCTTGAGACGTCGCTCTCGGTCCATTGGTTAAAGTGATGTTAGCTTCATTTTTTAATGCTTCAGCAACCGATGATGCCTGAGCCACATTGAGTTGTTCTTCACTCACAACGGCGACACTGCGACTCGTTTGGGAGACTTTTTCACTCAAGCGTGTCGCGCTTACTAATACTTCGTCAAACTCAGTTTCGACTAATCCCGGCTTTTTTTCCTTTTGCTGAGCAGTCACACCTTCTTCAGCCGCTAACGTAAAACTTAGCGCCGTAGTCGTTAATGCGATCGCAACGGCGATAACTAACGGCTTCTTTTTCATGGTTACATCCTCAAATCATCAATGATATTAATCGATTAGAATTCAAATCGACCATTTGTGGTTGGTCCGTCAACCTAGGTCGAACTGCTGCATTTTTGAGCATCCATTTTCGTAATTGCTGGCACTCTAACTGAGATTAGAAAATTGATCAAATAGAAATCATTATCATTTGCGATCTCAGTTGTATTTATGTATCTTAATTAGCATTGATTGATGGGCGACTGTTTTTTGAACTTGGAAGGCGTACTGTGACACCGAAACGATATCTGGTTTTTGGCGCATTAACCGTTGCAATCCAAACGGGTGTGATTGCATCGCAGCCTGCTATGCCATTACCAAGTATTCTCAATGAATCGACCCAAATGCTTGTGTCCAATGAGGCGAATAAAGCGGTTACCTTAAGCTTTGCAGCACCTCGTGCCACAGAAAAATCAGCGGCCATATCTGCGGTAAAAAGTACGCCAGCGAAAACGATTCCCGTAGATGCGACCTCGACACATGTGTCTAATACTAGTAAGCCCCAAACGGCGCCAGCACTCACTGATACGCCAATAACTGAAATAGCAAGGCAAGCACCCGCACCAACCACAGATAAGCCACGAACGATTCAATCCGCAGTGCAAAACAAGCCAACGCCGAACACCTCCTCTAAGGCCGATGCAACAACAGCAAAGCCTCTTATGGCCGCAAATACACAACATCAGAAAGAAACTGGAGAGATAACAAAATCTTCTGACCAAGTGTTGTCGCAAATGGCAGAAATCAAGACTCAAGATAATACCGCCATTAACAACACCAATATGACGTCCACCAGTACCAGCGAGAGCAGTGACGCCACTCCCGAGATTATTGAACTGGCGACGCCAACTTTTGCCAGTAAACCGCCGCAACCCACCTATCCACGCATGGCACGTAAAAAAGGGCTTGAAGGCACGGCGACGGTAGAAGTGATGTTTAACGAATTTGGACAACAGCTCGCCCTCACCTTAGTGAAAAGCTCAGGCGTTGGGCTGCTAGATCAAGCGGCATTAGAGGCGGTTGAGACTTGGGAATTTCAAGCTCCCACCAACAAACTGGCCAGCCATTACAAAGTGAGAGTACCTATTCGCTTCGCCTTAAATTGAACGTCCCTAACCGCAGCATTCCAGTTATCGCTGATAGCTTGATAACCCATTATTAGATAACGAATTTGACCTAAGAGGCTCAATTGCCCATGACTGACTTTTCCACCCTACAGGCTCAACTCGGCGCCCTGACGTGGCCACTACTTATCTGCGCCTTTATCGCGTTAATGATTTGCCTCGAACGTAGTGCCTTATTTTTACAGCAATCCTTTGCATCTATGTCACCCAAAAAACAGGCTTGGGTGAAAGCGCTGCGTCAATCCGATGCCAAGGCCAGCAGTGAAACCATTCAAGCGCTTATCGAGAGCACCAGCCGTCAGCAGGACTTACTGACAAGAGGCGCCAATTTACTGCTAAAACAAGCTGATAAACCAAAGCAACTCAGAGAAGAATTACTCAGTCTGTGGCTGAACAAACAGCAAAGGGACTTACAAGCGGGTCTCAAGTTACTGCAAGTGATTGGGATTATTAGCCCATTACTGGGTTTACTGGGAACGGTACTGGGGCTGATTGAAATGTTTGCCCAGTTAGGGCAATCCCAAGGCCCAGTCACCCCAGCACAGCTCAGTGCTGGGCTTGGGCTGGCGATGAACACCACGGCTGCGGGCCTGATCATCGCAGTGCCGACCATTACCGCCGCCCATCTGTTTGGGATCTGGGCCCATAGCCAGTGCGTAAAAGTGAGTCATGTGCTGAATCAGCTCAATTTGTGGCTATCTGGGGTTGAACATATCGCCCTCGAGCAGAATCACTATCAGGCTTTTGCCGACGTTAATCGCGCTAAACCCGCATCTAACACTCAACTCGAGTCACAGCCATGATCAGTGTCGATAGAGCCTCATTACCTCAAGCGGGGATCTCGGCCTTAGAGCCCCTGCCGAGCATCGATCTTACAGCACTGATAGACATTATTTTTATCGTCTTAGTGTTTCTATTGCTCACCGCCAATAGCCGTTTGATGAGTTTACCCGTGGAAGTGCCGCAAAGCCCAAGCAGCGCCATCACGGCCGTCGAACCGAAACAATCCATCGCTATCAATATTATGGCAAGCGCTCCCCACTGGGCGCTAAACGGCGAGACCTATTCCGACTTAAGCGCCTTCAGCTTGGCATTTGAAGAACGGCTAAAACACCATCCTCAGGCCAGTATCGTTATCGCCGCGGATAAAGCCGCGCCGGTAGAACCCTTAATGCAGCTGTTAGCACTCTTACAGGGCAATGCCATCAGCCAGACGCAAATTTTGATGGAGCATTAATCACTTAGGTTAAAGCAGAACATTTTCGAAACCATTTCCCTTGGCAGTCGCTTTTACCTGCCTTGCACACAGATGAAGTAGGAGTTTACCCATGTTGTTTCAAGCCAATCGTCATGCCAATCAATCAGTCAATCAGTGGCGGCTATTTTTCCAAGCGCTCACCCTCTCCACGCTCGCGGCCTTATTCTCGACCAATGCCTTATCACAGGAGATAAAACTGGTTAGCGCGGGCGCTGGGGTGACAGAGTTGGTGCTCGCCCTCGATGCAGCCGACGAGCTGGTTGCCGTGGACTCCACCAGCTATCTTCCCGAGCACTTGGCGACTGTTGCCAAATTGGGGTATCACAGAATGCTGTCGGCCGAGGGCATTATGGCGTTGTCACCAACTCTAGTTGTCGGCTCTGAGGTGATGGGGCCAGAAACCACCCTTAATGTGCTCAAACAGGCCAAGATTGAGGTGGTGAAGTTACCCTCAAGTGCCTATGAGAAACAGCTGATGACCAATATTGATACCCTAGCTCAGCTACTGAAACGCACAGACAAAGCGATACAGTTAAAACAAGATTTGCATCAAAGACTTGATGGGCTAAATAAACAGCAACAGCAATTGAGCCAACAGCAGACCCAGCCGAAAATCCTGTTTATGTTATTACAGGAAGGACGCGGCGCCCGCGTCGGCGGCAAAGGTACTGCGGCCGATACCATTATCGCGCTCGCGGGGGCAAAAAATATTGCCGACTTTGAAGGTTACAAGAGTCTCTCTCAAGAGGGCATACTCTCACTCCAGCCCGATGTGATTTTACTCTCTACGCGCAGCGAGCAAAGCGATCCACAAACGGATGAACAAACCGCGCAAGCACTCTTAAAGGAAATGCCGTTACTCGCCCATACTCCCGCAGGCAAAAATGGTCATATCCAAACCCTTGCGCCGCAAGCCTTACTCGGCGGATTAGGCATTAGCGCTATCGGTGCGGCTGAAGACTTGGCCGCCACGTTGCTCAAGCAAGATCAATAATGTTAGGGCTGATGAGTATGTTACAACATCGCTGGCTATGGCCCACCATGGCAACGCTGCTACTCCTCAGCAGCTTGCTTTCCGTCAGTGTCGGGCCGGTGAATATCAGCCTTATCGACTCCCTCAGCGCGGTGTTTAATTGGGCCACGGAGCAAAACATTGGCAATCTCGCGCCCCACGAGCAACTGGTTGTCAGCAATGTCCGCTTACCTCGCACCTTATTGGCTCTTGCCGTTGGGGCTATGTTGGCCCAATGCGGCGCTGTGATGCAGGGGTTGTTTCGTAACCCCTTGGCAGATCCTGGGATTATTGGCGTGTCATCCGGCGCAGCATTAGGTGCGGCCATCTGCATAGTGCTATTCCCCCACGCCGAATCTGTCATGATTTCTGTCAGTGCTTTTGCCTCTGGTTTAATCACTACTCTTATCGTCTATCGTCTTGCCAGCAGCGCTTTAGGTACATCGGTCGTGTTATTGCTCTTATCAGGCGTCGCCGTTGCCGCACTCGCCGGAGCTGGGATTGGCGTGTTGACCTATTTAGCCAATGATATGGCGCTCAGGGACTTAACCCTATGGCAGATGGGCAGTATTGCCGGCGCACAATGGCAATATGTGGGTTTGTGTTTAGTCGTGTTAGCACTGCTCAGCTGGCAATTTAATCGTGATGCTAAGGCGCTTAATGCCCTGCTGCTCGGTGAGGCCGAGGCTAGGCATTTAGGGATTGATGTTGATTCACTCAAGCTGAGACTCATCTTGCTCTGCGCCTTAGGGGTTGGCGTCAGTGTTGCGGCAACGGGCATTATCGGTTTTATTGGCTTAGTAGTGCCCCATTTAGTGCGTATGTTGTTGGGGCCAGATCATCAACGCCTCCTCCCCATGAGCGCACTTTTAGGTGCCGCCTTGTTGGCACTTGCCGATATCGGCGCGCGCGCCTTTTTACCCCCAGCGGAACTCCCCGTTGGCTTAGTAACAGCGCTCATTGGCGCCCCATTCTTTATCTTTTTACTCCTGCAACAACGTAGCAAATTAATCTAAGCGAGAACTCCATGGCTATGAGCTTATCGGCTGCGCCCGTCGCTAAACAACATTTTGAACGCACTCAATTAAGCGTAGATAGACTCAGCTACGCTATTGGCGATAAGGCTGTGTTGAAGGACATTAGTGTGCAATTTCAACCGGGCAGTGTCACCGCGCTGTTAGGGCCGAATGGCGCGGGTAAGTCCACACTGTTAAAGGCACTGTGCCAAGAGATCCCCGCCGCGCGCGGCAGCATCCGACTTGGGTACTGCCCGCTCGTCGATTGGCCAAGGGCTGAGCTGGCAAAATCGCTCGCGGTGTTACCACAGCACGCGAGTTTAACCTTTCCCTTTAAGGTGAATGAAGTGGTCGCCATGGGCTTGTATCCCCTCACGCTGAGCCAACAGGCGGGACAGAATCTCGTGAACAAATGGCTCACTGAGGTGGAGATATTGCACTTAGCACAGCGTAGCTACCCCACCCTTTCGGGCGGCGAAAAACAAAGGGTGCAACTGGCGCGGGTATTAACTCAGTTGAGCCAATCTCCCTTCCCGCCGATTTTACTCCTCGATGAACCCACCTCGGCACTGGATCTGGCGCAGCAACATAAGGTATTAGCACTGGCAAAAAATCTCGCTCACAAACACGCCTACACTGTGATTGTGGTACTACACGATCTCAATCAGGCCGCCCGTTACAGCGATAGAGTTATCGTCCTCAAGCAGGGGGAAATCGTCAGTGATGACTCGGCAAAGGAAGCTTTATCGGCCGAGATAATTCGGCAAGTATGGAATTATGAACCTGAATTTATTCCTGCACCACAGGGCGGCTATCCATTGATTTTTTAATCCGAAATCGAACTCGCTAAGCTTTTTCACTTAAAGTTGAGGGTATAATCGTGCCAATCGATATCGCTAGTACATTGAGCAGATGAAAACCACTATTTCCACAGAGACGCAGCAAGACGCCTTAAGCATTGCCAAAGCCACGCAAAAACCGGGGCAAACGAAGGAACAGACTAAGCTTATCGCGCAGGGGATTGAAAAAGGCATTGCCGAATACAAAAAACGCCAAAAAGCCAAGGCCCGTGAGCGCGATAAAATAAGAAAACAACAACTAAGGGCCAGAAACCAACAAGCGAGCGCGGCCGACGAGATGGATGACGGCGAAGATTTTTCGCTGCCGCAGACTCAATTAACTGCTGTTGCTTGGGCAGCTATCGCCTTGTTACTCCTCAGTTGGCTGGGCTTTGGGGCTTATATCTTCCTTTAACTGAGGATATTCGCGCGTAAGGTATCAAGGTAGCTAGTCAGCTCCTGAGGCAAAAACGCTTGTGCCATTAGCGCCTTAGCATTGATATTGCCAGCCTTTAGCTGGACTCGCCCCGTCTCGGGTAAAAAGGCCAACTCGAGCCAGTTGGCTCTGTCGGGGTAGCCATCGAGTGTTAGACAAAGCGTATTATCACGCTCAATGGCAGACTGACAATCCCAGCATTGGCCGACAAGGTCGAGCAGCGCTTGCCCGCTTTGCGTGTCGGTTAATCTCGGCGCATATACCCAATGGGACATACGCATTTCATGGGGAATGGTCTCCAGCTTAAAGCGGCCCTCTAGAAAAAACTGTTCGGCTAACATAATCGGATCATCAAAGTAGTTATCGTGTATGAATAAATCGTTTATTAAAAAGATGAATCGGTAATGGCCTGATTAACTCTCTGGTTTATAAGTAGATTAACTCATTAAGCCTTCTAATCGATTCGCGAGCCGCTTAGCTAAACCTTTTTGCCAAGCCGCACTCTTTGGCTGACTGTAGAGCCTATCTTCCCACGCAAAAATCTTATTCATGCCATGGTATGCGAGCCAAGGTAAAGGCTCGCGCTCCCAAGGTGCTAATACCTGTTGTACTGGAGCATTAAACGCCCAAGGCATAGACGCAAGCTGTGTATCACGCCCTAATATCAAGTCCACCAGCGTGCGGGCAAATAGGTTTGCCGCCCCGACACCTTCCCCGCCATAACCGCCAATCAGGCCTAAACCCAGGCTCTTATCAAAAATGGCATGGGGAGCAAAACGCCTCGCCAAAGCCAACGTACCGCCCCAACCATGGGTAATTTGCACGCCCTTAAGTTGAGGAAATAACGCCAATAATAATTGATAACGGAAACCAAATTCACCCTCGAAGGCACGCTGAGGTAGGCTTTGATTTACAAGAAATTTCCCGTTAAAAAGTTTAGGGTCAAAACCAAATTCTGTGCGTATTTTCGCACCAAAGCCATAGCCGCCACGGGCACCAAATATCAGCCGATTATCAGGGCTACGCTGGCCATAAGTCACTATGCGGCTGGCATCACTAAAGGTCGCGCGATTGGCTAGGCCAATTGCATCCCATGTGGCATCCGTTAACGGCTCGGTGGCGATAAGTAAACTCTGCACAGGTAAGGTAAATCGCCCAAGTCCACTGAGCTGACGCAAATAACCTTCCACTGCGGGCACCACAATCGTCGCACGAACTCGTCCCTTTGGTGTTTGCAATAGGGTTTGTGCATCACCAAGATGCGCCATGTGATTTACTGGGGTGTGCTCGTAGATCTTCACCCCTAAGCGTTGCACCAGATCAGCCAAACCACAGACGAGTTTCGCCGGATGTATTCGCGCGCAATGGGGAGTAAAAAGTGCCGTTTGGCCCTCGGCCATAGATACTTGCTTATTGAGTTCGGCCTTATCCAGCCAACGAATATCTTCTTCGCCAAAACCTTCTGCGCGCCACTGCGCTAATTCGGCTTTAATATTGGCTAATTGCTCGGGATAACGCGCCGCCACCCGCAAGTTACCGCCGTGGTGTAAATCACAGTCGATATGATGCTTGGTGCAAACTGTAGCCACTTCAGAAATAGTTGCTTGAATAATGGCTTTAGCGCTAAGGCGCTGCTCGCCCTCGAGCCGATTGAGATAGGCGACATCGCCACTAAAACTGCCCATCAACCAACCGCCATTTCGACCGGATGCACCTTGGCCTATGCATTCGGCCTCAAAGATAACCACTGACAGATTTGGCTGGTATTGTTTTAGATAATAGGCCGTCCAAAGCCCGGAATACCCCGCACCGATAATGGCAACATCGACACTGATATCCTGCTCTAAGGGCGGTAAAATGGCTCGTTGAGTTAACTTAGGTTCAGTGTCGAACCAAAATCCGCGCTCTTTCACGCCAAGGTTTCACTCGAGGCATTAACACCGATAATTGCCGCAATTTCATCGACATGGGTATCAACCCAGGCGCTGCTGATCGGTCCCCAGGTAAGAATACGATAATAACCCGCATTGTTACGACTGCCGTCCTGCACAAACTCGACTCGAATGCCAATATCTTCAAATGCGGCGATAGAATCCTGCAGCGTGCGCCGCGGCATTCCAGTTAACTTATTGAGTGATAAAAGGTTATGTCGTTCATCATCCATTAAATGCGCTAAATATAGCTTACGCAAAAATGCCTTATGCTGTTTCGACATCGATTGAGTGGCTGCAACTTCTAGGGGCATAACGGAACGATCCAAAAATTAACCAAGAGACAATAAAACTACTTGATATTCAGTGAATAAGAAATAGCCTCAGCGCAAATTATTAGGCAGAGTTTACAGCGCTACACCCGCCAATATTGAACAATTTTGCATCATTGACTTGTGTTTATCCCCCCATCGCTGTTATTTCTAAAAGGAGTCAATCGATGGGAGCAAGCGATGAGCCACATTATTACTGCGGAGCAAGTGCTGCATTTCTGGTTTGAGGAAATCTCACCTAAATCTTGGTGGATAAAAGACCGTGAGTTTGACGCCCTTATCCAATCCCGTTTTGAAGAATTGCTTAAACAAGCAAAACGGGGCGAGCTTGCCGATTGGCGCGTCACCCCTCAGGGACGGTTAGCCGAAATCATAGTGCTGGATCAATTCTCCCGAAATATCTATCGCGACACACCCGCCGCCTTTGAGGCCGATACTATCGCGCTCGTCCTTGCCCAAGAGGCCGTCGCCCAACAGGTTGACCAAGCACTTAAACCAAAACAGGTGCCCTTTTTATTTATGCCTTACATGCATAGCGAGTCGGCCGTCATTCATCAGGTCGCCGAAAAGTTATTTAATCGAGAGGCGGCAATCGCCAATTTAGAATTTGAGCTTAGGCACAAAGCCATCATTGACAGATTTGGCCGTTATCCCCATCGAAACAAGATATTAGGCAGAGAATCCACCGCCGATGAACTCGCCTTTTTAACCCAGCCGGGGTCCTCTTTCTAAGGGCTAGTTGCGCCTTTGCTAAATAAATTAAACAAGACTATAAATTAGCAAACTACACTTATTGCAGTAGGTCATGGAGCGGCCAAAACTGGTTGGTGACTCACTAAGAGGTATTGATGAGTGATGAGACAGGTTAACCTTGCTTCGGCTTACGCTAAATTTTGCCATATTCGCTACCCGCTAATGGGGCTAATCGCCCTATTTCATCCCCTTACAAGCAAAGCCGATGAACTCAAAATAGGGGTCAGTGTGTCAATCCCTCCCTATGTGATTCAAGAGACCAATAGTGGCTTAGAGCTTGAATTACTCTACAAAGCCCTCGCCGTTAAAGGGCACAATGCCAGTATCCATTATTTCCCCTTGGCGCGTACCTTTCATGAGCTTCGAAAGGGCAATCTCGACGGCATTATCAACATCAAAGAAGGCATGGTGGATAACGTATTCTACTCCGATGTTGCTATCCGCTATCAAAACTGTGCCATCAGCCTCGATGAACATAGGTTTGCTATCAACAGTGTTCAAGACCTTGCCAATAAAAAGGTGGTCGCCTTCCAACGGGCCTCAGTGTTGCTCGGCGAGGAATTTAGCCTGATGGCAAAAGCCAACAGCGGTTATCAAGAACAGGCGAGGCAAATACAACAGGTCTATATGTTGATGAAACACAGGGCCGATGTGGTAGTGATGGATAAGAACATTTTTAAATACTATCTCAAGCAGGCATTTATCGAGGGGAAATTGACCGAGGCGGAAATCAAGCAAGTGGCTATTTGCAATCGTATTTTCCCGCCAACGGAATATAAATTTGCCTTTTTAAATGAACAAATTCGGGATGACTTTAATCTGGGATTGAAGCAGATCACCGAGGATGGAACCATCAACGCGCTACAGGAAAAATATCGACGTTTCGTGTCCCTCGACAACGATGCCGAGGCCTCAAATACCCTGCTAGACCACACAGTGTTAAAGCATGATCCCCTCTAGTTTTACTTAACTACTAATACTGGGCATTTTGCCAGTCTCACTACATCTTGGCTCACATGGGGTTTTAAAAAGTCAGCCAAGCCGCTACTACCGTGACTGGCGAGAACCACCATACCTACATCGGCTGCTTCAGCGAGGATTTCTTCGCTCGCATCGCCGTGGCGAACAATGCATTTGATATTAAGGCCAGACTTTAATCCTTGCTGCATCTCCAGCTGTAGGCTCTGCATTTTTTCATCGACAAATTCCGCCAGCTTTTGCTCCAATGCCGCTGGAGTCTCCACGGCTACACCGTAAAAATGGGCGCTTCGTGCGGGGCTAACGACATGTAGCAAGCGGATATCCACCTGATAAAGATTCGCCATTTCAACCGCATATTTAAGAGCATGGGCGGCTGTCGCCGAAAAGTCCGTCGGGCATAACACTTCTTGAGTACGCATAATCTTATCCATCGCTGATTGTTGTTTCGCCCAATATTGGGGGCAAATCGCATTGCTGATAATCTGTATTTTATAGCAGTAAATCGGCACAAGCAGCTAGGGCGTAAAATTAATTATGCTTTAGCAATCAAAAACAAAGGGCGCCTTAGCGCCCTCTTGTACCTCTGTTAAACGTTATTTTACTACCAGTACGGGGCATGCGGCGCCATTGGCAACGGCCTCGGCGACATTGGTATGTAAAAAGTGCGAGATCCCCGTCCTGCCATGGCTGGCAATCACTACCATGCCCACGTCTTTGCCATTCGCCTCTTCGAGGATCTGATCGACGGGATCGCCACGGCGAATTAAGGTCGTGATAGGTAATTCGGTTTTAAGGCCCTCGAGTAAAGCCTGCATCTTAGTTGCGGCGGCTTCTTCCATACTCTTAGCGAGCTCTTCTGGCGTGATCGCTAAGATCATATAGTTTTCGTCACCCAAGGGTTGCTCTACAACGTGTAAAATCTTTAGCCCTACATGGTATAGATTTGCCATTTCAATAGCATAACGTAGCGCATGGGCCGCAGTTTCCGAAAAATCGGTGGGCCAGAGTATTTGACCTGAACGCATAATCTGTTCTCCTTAATGGCTAGTCATCGTGAAGCTCATCTTTGAGCCAAGTAATAGCATCCAGCTTATCGACAAAAAACTTAACCTCAGCAGGAGTAAACCAGTTTGCCAGCTTCGCCATGACTTCCTGTAAAGTCGTTTTACCGACAATGGCAATCCGCTCAAAGTGGCGAACATGCTTAACCCCTAGTTTTAGATCGTCCCAAGCGGCTTGAAGTTCCCAACCATCGAGCTCAGTAACATCGACTAAGGCATAAATATCAGGATCTTTTACCCCAGCTAACGCGGCTTCGAGCACGGGCACCATCACCTCATAGTCATGATGGGTTAAGGTGCCAATCGCTTTAAAGGCAACAAAAAAATCATCGTCACCATAACGCTCAATGCCAACTGAAATACCATGCTTTAACAAAGTCATACCCACTCCTTGTTTAACAAACTACTATTTCAGTGTAGAAGTTAAGCCCACTTCGGGCCGTGATCTTGCTCATAAATACACCAGAACACTTGCGAATGCTCACGCTGTTCGCTAGGATAAACCGACTAATCAGTCGGTTTGTTTTTATCCACCACAAATCACGTCATCAGCTCAAGACTTGCATCCGAGGAATCACTATGAATATGGCAACAGACCCAGCAAAAATCTCGCCACTCACCGAGTTACTCCAACGCCAACGTGCAAGTTACTTGGCCGCACCTAATCCCGATTACGCTATCCGTAAAGAACGCTTAATCCGCCTTAAAGCCGCCTTGCTGAAATTCCAACAGCCGCTCGTCGAGGCGCTGTCACAGGACTATGGCCACAGATCGGTCGACGACAGCTTGATTTCCGACATTATGCCCGTGGTCAATAACATCAATTACAGCCTGAAAAACCTGAAGAAATGGCTCAAGCCAAGCCGCCGTCATGCGGGTCTCTTACTCGCCCCAGCCCAAGTGAAAGTGCATTATCAACCACTTGGGGTTATTGGGATAATCGTGCCTTGGAACTTCCCCGTCATGCTCTCCATCGGCCCCTTAGTCACGGCCATCGCCGCAGGCAACCATGCCATGCTCAAACTCTCGGAATTCACCCCAGCGACCAATAGCGTCATTAAGCAATTGCTTGCCGAAGTGTTTGAAGAATCCCATGTTGCCGTGGTCGAAGGGGAAGCCGATGTCGCGGCGCAGTTTTCAGCCCTGCCCTTCGATCATCTGCTGTTCACCGGTTCAACCACAGTCGGTCGCCATGTGATGCGTGCCGCCGCCAATAATCTCACACCTGTGACTCTCGAGCTTGGCGGTAAGTCGCCAGTGATTATCGCCCCCGATATGCCACTTGAGATAGCAGTAGAACGAATGATTTATGGTAAGTGTTTGAATGCTGGACAAATCTGTGTAGCCCCTGACTATGTGCTTTGTCCTAAGGCGAAAGTGGCAGAGTTTATCCAAGCCTATCAGACGAAATTCCAGGCCATGTATGGCGCCATTACCCACAATAAAGATTACGGCAGCATCATTAACGCCCGCCAGTTTGAGCGCCTGTTAACCGTGCTTGAGGATGCCAAGGCTAAAGGGGCTAAGGTGATCCCCGCCTCGAATGACGTGATTGATAGCCAGCATCGTAAACTCGCTACTCAGCTCATTACCGACACCACTGAAGATATGCTACTGATGCAAGAGGAAATCTTCGGCCCACTGCTGCCAGTGATTGGTTATGACAGCCTAGATGAGGCCATTAGCTACGTGAACCATCGTGCTCGCCCCTTAGCCCTGTATGTGATGAGCTTTGATGAAGCGAGCCAACAAAAAATCCTCAAGCAAACTCATTCCGGCGGTGTGTGCATCAACGAAACCGTGTTCCATGTGGCGGCCGATGATGCCCCCTTTGGCGGTATAGGTCCATCGGGGATGGGGCATTACCACGGCAAGGAAGGATTCCTCACCTTTAGTCACGCTAAAACCGTGCTCAGCCGAGGTCGCTTCAACACGGGTAAGTTTGTCCACCCTCCCTATGGTACTTTTATCCAACGCATGTTGATGAAGCTGTTTTTACGCTAATACGGGCGCTTAGGAGGGGTTATGCCGAGCTTATTACCAACAGATACAGACACTAAACCCATGACAGATAAACGTCAGGCCATTTTGGAGACCGCCTTACGCTTATTTGTCGACCAAGGATTTCATGGCACCTCGACCGCATCGATAGCCAAGCAGGCGGGCGTCGCCACGGGCACTCTGTTCCATCATTTTCCGACCAAGGAAGCACTGATGGAAAGCCTGTTTCTTACCATCAAGCAAGAATTTGCCGATGCCTTGTTGTTAAAGGTCGGTGACGGGCAAGATCTTAAACACAATGCCGAAACGCTTTGGCAGAGTGCGATCGATTGGTCGATTGAAAATCCAGTCAAACAATTGTTTTTCCAGCAGTATTCTATGTCGCCGCAGATAGCAGTGCATATTCGCGAGCAGGCGATGAACAGCATCTTAGGGTTTATCGCGCAATTGATAAAACAGGGACAACTGATGGGATTGATAGCTCACTATCCCGTTGATTTGATGCTTGAAAACTGTCACGGCCAATACTTGGCCGCCACGCGCTTTTTTATCGATAGTCCAGAATTAGGCAAAGATAAGCATTACCGCGATGCCAGCTTTGCGCTGTTTTGGAAGGCGTTACAGGCCGATTAACCATAAAAAAACCGAGCCAGACATGTCGCTGGCTCGGTGCTTGTTATCGCAATGGGAATTAACCTTGGCTCAACTCCTGCTGTCTTTCTGCGGGTTGTGTCACCTGAGCCTGACTCCAATAACCTTGCTTAATGCCCTTATCAATCAACTCGGCGACCGCGAGTTCGATGGCTTGCAGCACGCAAAATTGCACGGGTTCGTTAGTGGTAAAACCGACTTCAGCCTCGGCCAAACGATTCAAACTGGTATAGCGGAACAGGCCTGCACGCATTTCCTGCGAAAGTACCCTTTTACTCGTAGATACAGACATCATCACTTTACCCGTGTGCACATCGACCGCGCGCAGATAGATAGTGACTAAATCCTCACGGTACATTTCCGAGGCGCCGATGCCATAGTATTCCACTCCTGTGCCGCCGGTGCTGGTGTTGGTCTCGTAGCTGATAATGCCACCTTCTAATAGCAATCTCGCCGTCGATAACACCGGAATATCATCGCCCTTGGTGCCATTTTGTTTGTTGCTGATTTTGCGCTCGGTCAGTAGGTTTTGCAGGCCCTCACGCTCAACGGGGGTAAACCATTTCGAGTCGAGCAAGGTTTGCATCAACATAGAGGTTGCTCCTTGCGTGACCGCCGTGGAGAAGGAACTCACGTTCGCCTGAGGCTTATACTGGCCCGTTTGGTCGCGAAATGAATACACGGCCACAGGGATAGGAAACTTAGGCCCAGGCTGACTCTGTAATCCCTTCATCACCTCACTCACGGGATTCACCTGTGCGGGCGTGATATTTAAGTCAGGCTTTGGGATCAAGCTACAGGCAGACATACTCAGCAGCATCAGGGCGATAAAGATGAAACGAGTCATTAGTTTCCGCCTCCGAAGGTTGGCATTTCAATCACTGTCACTTCACCGGTTTCGATATTAGTGATGGTCAGCATCACCCCTGTGCCAGTAGAAGCCACTTCAATACGAAAATCACCGGTATCGTACACGCCATCGGTGATTTCCCCATCGGCCACGCCACGGGTGATAGAGTTGATGATGTTACGTTCTAAGGATTCCTTAAAGCGGGTAACAAAGTCCTTCTCGGTCGAGCTAGCTTTGTTATCGTTTTGAGCCTGCGCTTTATTCAGCAGAAAGGCGCCATTGAGCGGATTACCGCCAAAGCTGGGATTCACAGGGGTATAGATTAATTCGGTTGCTTGGCTTGTGCATGCCATGCAGAGCACGGCAAGAGAAAGTAACGTCCTGTAAGTCATTATTATTATCCTAAAAGTCGTCCGTTGTTCCTGAAAAATCACCCGTAATGGCATTAGCTCGAACCTGAGCTAAGTAATCAATGGTCAGCAATATGGCCTGCTCTGCGCTTTCCTTAATCGGATTGGCGCGGCGACCAAAGTGCGTGGTATAGATGCGCGTACCGTTGACCTCCAAGGTTAAAACCGTGCCCGCCTGCGGAAACACGGTTTCATACAGGGTCACGTTAAAGCCTTGGGTAAAGGGCAATTCGCGCCAATAACTTGAATAGTAAAAGCCAAAATCCTTACCAAAACGGGTTAAGGTTCTGTCTATGACTAATCCACTGATTTCAATGTCATCATCGGCCAAAACACTGGGGGAACTGACAAACAGCAAGGGACACAAGATGCAGACGAATAACCGCTTTTTTAACGATCTCACTTTCCTCTCCCTGTTGATGAAAGCCACCCATTGCGCGATATCCAAAGCCGAACCAAGGACAAGCCCTTAGCCAACATTTTCGCTTACGCAGGGTAACAGGACAGCCGATCTGTCGTCATTAGAGGGAGGGGCAAATTAGCCCGAAAAGCTAAGGTAAAAACCGCAAAATAGCCCATTTGGGTAATACATTCGGCTGAGGAGTGAAACCTCTTGATACACACTTGAACGCGGTTTATTGCGGCAGCCACAAATGTACCGATAGGCCGCCGTCGCTGCGATTATGCATGCTAATGCTGCCATCGTGGGCTTCGATAATTTCGCGGCAAAGGGGCAGACCTAAACCCGTGCCCGATTGTTTAGTCGAGTAAAAGGGCAATAGGGCTTGCTCTAACACTTCCTCGGACATACCGCTGCCGCGATCCTCGATTTTGATACTAAAGCCCGCCCCATCCACCATGGTTTGGTGGCGAATCGAGAGCGAGACTTCATCGGGATTGGAACCTGATTCATGGGCATTTTTCAATAAATTCAGCAGGACCTGCTCCATTTGCCCTTGGTCGAAATAGCCCATCTCAGCGGGTAACTCATTGGCTAAGGTAAAAGGATAATGTTGGGTTAAATGTTCGATAAGCTGCTGCCACGGCACGTCACGTCGCTGCGGTAAAGGCAGTTTAGCAAAGCGCGCATAATTGAAAATAAACTGGCTCAAGTGATTCGTTCGACTCTCTATGGTATCGAATATCAGCTTAAGCTTGGGATTATCGAGATCTTTCGTCAGTAAACGCCCCGAGTTCACCATGGAGGCGATGGGCGCGACAGAATTATTCAACTCATGGCTGATAATGCGGATCACCTTCTTCCATACCGCCACTTCCTGACGATTGAGTTCTCGGGTCATTTGCTTGAGCAAGATTAAGTTATGCTGTTGGTTATTCAGTAAAAACTGGCCACGGCTCAGATACCAAGTCTCAGTATCATCCTCACCCATGGTAAACAGGCCGCTCTTTTCTTGCTTAAGGGCCAAGGCAAGCGCTTCGGGTAAGTCTTGCAGCAGCTCATCGAGGCTTAAGCCTTCCATCTTGCCTTTGATATGAAAAAGATGCCGCGCCGCATCGTTGGCATACATGAGTTTTTGGTGATCGTTAAATAGCAGCATCACATTCGGAGAACTTTGAATCACCTTATCCAGCAGCAGTTCCCGCTGGTAAATATATTGCCGCTCTTGGCGCAGCTTAGCCGCCGAATCATTGAATAATTCCGCCAATGCTTTCAGCTGCCCCTCACCATTTGCCGGAATGCTCACGCTAAAGTCATTGTCGTTAAAGTTGAGTAAACCAACCTCTAAGGCATTGAGACTGCGAGCTAAATGGCGAGTAAACCAAGCAACCCCAAGCGCGCAGCTACCACAGGCCAGCAGCAATATCAGCAGCATGTCAAATACTGCTGGCATCGACTGAGTGTGTTCCGACAGGCTAAATTCGGCGGGGATCACAGGTTCAACCGGCGCAACCATAGGTGGCGCCTCAATAGGATGGGGGGCGGGACTAAAAAGCCCGTCCTTCAAACGATCGAGTTTATAGAGCTTAATCTGCACTTGCTCTTGCTTTAGCTGCTCTAACTTTTGCAACTCGTGTTTGATTTGCTCTGTCTTCAAGCGCTCCTGCAATGAGAGTGCCTTTTGAAATTGCTCAGTATCCTTAATCGTCGATTCGATTGCAGCCACTGCATCTTCGAGCTGCGCCAAATCCAGCTCTGGCACGGTAATATCGGGCAACGTATGGGGAGCATCCTCCACAAGAGAGAAAACTGACGAGCGATAACTCATGGCGCCTAGGGTGAGTAACACACCCAAAGCACAACAAGCTGTTGAATAAATGATTAATTTTGTTCGCAGTAGCACGTTAATTCCCGCCTAATCTCCACCCATTATGCTGCCAATCGTTACTTCTCTAAGCCAAACTTGTCCATACGGCGATATAAGGCTTGGCGACTCAACCCTAAGGATTTCGCCACGCGCGCAATCACGCCCTTGTGTTGCCTTAAGGCCATTTCAATCTGCTCTCGGCTCACATCCGTCGCCTCATTGCTCTCTTGCTCAATCGGCGGATTCGCCATGGATTGCGGTTCAAGTGGCGAGACTAAGGGCCGAGTCTGCCCAAGGGGCGCGACACTCATATGGCTAGCATGATGACTCGTTTGGTGGCTAGTTTGATGGTGGGCATACGCGGGCGGTAAACCAAAATCGACTTCGGTTAACACTCGGCTTTTGGCCAACAGCGCCGCACGTTTGCAGGCGTTTTCCAACTCGCGCACATTGCCCGGCCAGCGGTGCTGCAATAGGGCTTGCTGCGCTGGTTTACTCAGGCTAAAACCCTCGCCGACAAAATGCTTCACTAAGGGCAAGATATCGTCAATGCGTTGATTCAGCGGCGGTAAGGCCAATTCAATCACATTCAAACGATAGAATAAGTCCTCACGGAAACGCCCTTCGGCAATATCTTGGGCCAGATCGGCGTTAGTCGCACTGATCACCCTCACCTTCACCTTTAAGGTTTTATGGCTGCCTAAGCGCTCGAATTCCCCGGTTTGTAATACCCGCAGCAATTTCACTTGGCCCGACAGAGGTAAATTGCCAATTTCGTCCAAAAACAGCGTGCCGCCATCGGCCGCCTCAAAGCGGCCAATACGCGCCTTATTGGCGCCGGTAAAAGCCCCCGCCTCGGCACCAAAGAGTTCAGCTTCGAGTAACTCCATCGGCAAGGCGCCCACATTTACCTTGATAAAAGGTTTGTTTTTTAAAGGGGAATTGGCGTGAATAATATCGGCAAGCTTGTCTTTACCCGCACCATTGGGGCCGGTTATCAACACTGACACATCGGAGCGCGCCAGTTGTAAGGCTAAGTCGATACAGCGCTGCATAGCGCCACTGCCAAACACGATTCCGCAGAGATCCGCATCGGCGATCGCCACCTGACGCTGGGAATTCACCCGTTCGAGCTGCTGGTTTGCACGGGCAAGTTTATGTAACGCAATTAAATTAGTGATACTGTTGAGTAACTTAGCATCATCCCACGGTTTGCCCATATAATCGGCGGCGCCCGCTTTAACTAACTCGACCGCAGTTTCTAGCTGGGTCCACGCCGTCATCAGGATGATCGGCAGATCTTGCTGACGCTCACGCAGGGCATAAAATAGCTGTCGCCCTTCTTCACCCGAGGTGGTATCGCGGGTGAAGTTCATATCTTGGATAACCAAATCAACATCTTGGGTTGCCATTAGGCTAAGGGCATCTTCGGGCGTATGACAAGTCAACACCTGATAACCATTGATCTCCAGCATTAAGCCTAAGGCCTGACAGATGGCATGGTTATCGTCGACAATCAGAATAGTGTCCATGTAAGCATGTGCGTCCAGAGTAAAACTATTAACCTTAAAGTAACAAAAAGTGCAATAACATCCTAATGTTATTGCACTTAATGCCCTTCATCCTATTTAAACACTGCGGGTGGCTGTCGCAGGAGAAATCTTAGCGGCCTTGCGAGCTGGCAAGTACACCGCAAGGGTAGTTACCGCAAACAGCCCCGCCACAGTCAGCAATGGATAGATTATCTCCAGCATTGGCAGGCTATAGAGACTCATCAATTGCTGGCCGAGCTGAATCGCTAACAGCACACCAATGCCACCGCCGAGCAAGCAGAGCAGATAGTTCTCTACGAGGAAGTAGCTGATAATATCCCGTTTTTTCGCCCCTAACGCGCGGCGAGTGCCAATTTGCTTAGTGCGGCGCTGGATATTAAACATCACCATGCCTGTCACCCCAAGGGATGTGATCAGCAGCAGTAACACCACCATCATGGTCAATACGGTTGCCATTAACTCATGGTCACGATACGCCTCGATACGGCGCTCGCCCATGGTTGTAAAACCTTCGACCACGCGGCTCGGATATTCCTTATGCAACAGCTCGGGAATGACTTCCTTGAGGCGGGCCATATCGCTCGACTTAGCTCTCACTAAATAGCGTTTATAGTCAGCGGGATAATTCACCGACAACACTGAGCTAAACTCTAGGTTTTTGTTATCTACCCATGCCGTTTGTAAGCGCTCCAACACCCCAATCACCACAAAGTGCTGCGTGCCCATATATACGCTCTTGCCGAGTGCAGTCTCATTCGGCCATACCTTATCGGCAAAGGCTTTAGTGACGATCATCTTGCCACCATCTTCCAACAACTCTGTGGTGATCTCCTGGGGATAGAAGTTGCGTCCTTCGACTAACTTCAGTCCTAGGGAGTTGATGAAATGCTCATCACTCATATACATGCCCGTATTGGGCGTGGATTTAGCGCGCTCCTCAGGCCCCAGCGTAAAGTTACTCGACCAACCGCCACCGCTCAGGGGAGCCATAGAGGTGGGTGCCACATCGATAACGCCCGGGATCGCACGGATGATCTCTAAATCTCGTTTATCCTGCGCGACTAAATCCGTTGTTTTATCAAAATGATAAATACTGAAATCGAAGACTTCGCTTTCAACAATCCCCGAATCCCGCGCCATTAAATTCAAGCGCTCGGCGATAATAAAGCTGGCATTCGCGACGATAGCCACAGATAAAATGATCTGTAATAACAGCAACAAGGGGCCACTTTTACTGCGTAATAAACTGCTAAGAATAGGTTTGATATGTAACATATTGCCCCCGATTATTGGCTCTTAAGATAAACACTTGGGTTAGTCGTACACACACGCCACGCGGGGTAGATGCCAGCCACCACTGCCGCCAAAATCGCGATCAAAGGTGCTATCAACCACATACTGGTATCGAGGTGAGTTAAAGACGCCTCCAACTGAAACTTCTTCGTCAGCAGCATCAGTGAGCCCCAGGCCCAAGCTAAGCCGAGCAAACCGCCGAATAATCCCATCAAGGACACTTCCACCATATGTTGGGCAAAGATCTGCCCTTGGCTGGCGCCAATGGCGCGGCGCACACCGATCTCGGGAGCACGGCGTAAAAACTTAGACAGCAATAAACCTAACATATTGACTAAACAGACAATTAAGAAAAGTGCGCTCAGGCCCACTAGCACCTTGTTATCCTCAGGCACCACTTTATTGATGGCTAACCATTGGTCAACATCGGACAACTGTACATCGGCCTTAGGTGAGCTAAAGCGGCCTAATTTCTTTTGTTGCTCAATATATTGGCGTACCCACTGGCGGTACTCAGCCACTTGATCAGGCGTATCCAGTTGCACCCAATATTGCGTCCAATGCTTTTCTGAGGTTAAACGTTGTGCATAGTTGTTGATGCTTTCATAGTTCCAGCCATTGGTATTCCCCCAACTGCCATATTCCTCAATCGGCGCTAAGCTGTAGGGCACAAACAAGCTATCCACATTGCCAAAGGCGCCGTTGTTAAGATCGTAATAGTTTGGACTCGGTGCCCAAGGCTTAAGCACTCCCACCACCTGATAGGGCTTAGCATTGAAATAAATCGTCTTGCCGACACTATTTTGGCCCGCAAACAGCGTCTTATTTAGCTCATCGGTGAGCACCACTTCGTAGCGAGCATCTTTATCGACACTGTCATCCCATGCCTGACCGTATTGGAATTCGAGGCCAAACAGTGGGAAAAAGTCATTATTGGTTACCCTAACCCGAGATTGCAGCACGGGTAAAAAAGCGGGATCTTCGGTTTGCACCGCGCCGCCCGTGCGAAACATGGGGGTTTGCAGGCTCGGAATATCACTCTTGAGTAAGTTCATCCCGTCTTGATAGGTGATCTGTTGATCGAAGCGATCCCAGGCATCTGGCCCTTGGCTCCACAACTGCACCGCAAACAATTGACCGGATTTATCCCCCGCAGGGTTAATCGACATCATTTTATAGATATTGAGTGTAGTGATAGTGATGCCAATGCCGATGGAAATCGCCATGATCATCAATGCCGACAACATGGGCGTTTTTTTGATGCTACGCCAAGCTAAATCTAAGTAATAGAAGAACATAACCGCTCCTAGCCTTGGGCGTTAGCAACCAGTTTATCGACACAGCCGTGGCTTGCACTGCGGGCCGCATTGGGTTGATACATGGTAAAGTCGCAGACTTGACCATCGACAATTTGAATATTGCGCTGGGCACGGCGGGCCAGTTCAGGATCGTGGGTCACCATGATGATCGTGGTGCCAGATTGGTTAATATTCTCTAATAATTCCATCACTTGGCGGGCCATTAAACTGTCGAGGTTACCCGTAGGTTCGTCGGCGAGCAGAAAACGGGGTTCCCCCGCTAAAGCGCGGGCAATCGCCACCCTTTGCTGCTGACCGCCGGATAATTGGGTCGGTAAATGCTTCATCCTCGCACCTAAACCCACTTGCTCTAATGCTTGCTCCACACGGCGTTTACGCTCCTTGGCACTGAAACCACGGTAGCGCAGCGGCACTTCAATGTTTTCCGCGAGGTTAAGATCGGGGATCAAGTTAAAGCCTTGGAAGATAAAGCCAATCTTCTCGTTGCGTACGGCAGCACTCTTGTTATCACTGAGGTTGGAGACATTAATCCCATCTAAAAAATAATCCCCATGGGTGAAGCCTTCGAGCAAGCCTGCGATATTTAAGAAGGTGGTTTTGCCAGATCCCGAAGGGCCAGTTACAGCCACAAACTCGCCCTCATTCACCTCAAGGTTGAAATCCCGCAGCGCGTGGGTTTCCACTAAGTCCGTTTTAAAAACCTTACTGATATTCTTCATTGATAACATTTTAATTTCCTTGATTAATTTTTATCTTTGCGCGCAAACGGCTTATAAAACGCGCCAGTATTTTCTTTATCTTTAAGCGGTAACGGCTAACACAAAGCCATTACCCCGCAAAACGGCCCATCACAAACCCACTCAAGGCATCGAACAACCCATTGAGACAGGCGAATATAAAGCTCACACTTTCCATCGAGACATCACCCACTTTGCGCGCCTCTTCTAAGGGATTCGTCCATTCCAAAATATTTAAACCGAGGAAAAACCAGCTATTGGCCTCACCTATGCCCAGCTCAACCGCCACAACCAGTAGGGCCAAGGCCAGCACGCCAAACAATTTGGATGACATCAGCAGACCAAGATCGACGTTTTTAGTACGCATAATGAACTCCTTGTACACCTTAGCCGCAGATTTTTTAGCCAGAGCGGCGTTAATTACATCAATTTGATTAATAAGTAATTTTTGACTATCGGTCATCAATGCATTTTGACCTGTTCGGCATGGTTGAAGGGCTCAACACTGGAGATCACCCATTCGTCACCCGCTTTACCGCCTTCGATCACTTCCACCTGACTCATGCTAGTGCTGCCGAGCTTAATCTCGCGGCGGGTAGCAATATCGCCTTCGACTTGGTAAACCTCATCGCCGCCACCGCTGGTCATAAAGGCACCGCGTTTAACCATCAACACATTCGCCCTGTGTTCGAGTAAGACTCTGGCGGAGATCCGTTGGTTTTGGCGCAGCTTCAAGCTTTCGCTCTGGACAAACTGCACTCTGGCGGTCACTTCACGGTTACGCACTTCAGGGGAAATTGAGGATAACTTGCCCATGAGTTTGACTTCACCGAAGCTCAGTTCGACCTCCATTCCGAGCCCTAACTCGTCGGCGTAGGATTCTGGCACCGCCAACTCGGCCTCATAGGCACTTAAATCGACCACGGTCAGGATGGGCTGATTGGCGCTCAGACGCGTTTTTTGCTCGGTCAACCAGTTACCAATAATGCCGCTCACCGGCGCCTTGATATTTAAGGCGTCGACCTGACGCTCAAGCTCTTTCACCGCCAGACTCTGACGCTCCATTTCCAAGGCCTTGTTTTTCACCTCAAAGGTTAAGGTATCCTTGGTTAAGGCCACTTCCTGCTCCGCATGCTTAAACTTGAGTTTTGCCTTGTGCAGATCGTCCTTGCCCTTCTCATAGTCAATTTGGCTGATCAGTTTAGATTGGATCAACAAATCCCCACGACGGCTCTCCCGATCGGCAGCTTCCAAATCGACCGAGGCCATGTCTAAGGTTTGATTGACTTGTAATTGGTTACGTCTGGCGTCTAGCTTGGCACGCTCAAGGGCGCTCTCTAATCCCGCCAATAGCGATTTCGCTTGCTCTAATTGATTGGTTAATCTTGGACTATCCAGCTTTGCGACCACATCACCTTTGCTGACGCTATCACCTGGGTTGCTCAGTAGCGTCACTGTGCCTTCTTCGGTGCTGTAGAGGATTGGCGCATTGGCGGCAACAATTTTGCCCGTGGTGGCCACATCTCGAGTGAGCGTGCCAACGTACAAAGTTGCGGTCGTGAGCTCGCTACGGCTGATGGACTGGCTGACTTTATCGCTACCAAAACTGGCCCACACTAAGGCGCTAACCAGTAAGGTGCAGCCGCCAATCATTAGAGGCAACTTGAGGCGTTTGGCGGTCGATGGCACAAGGACTTTATCTTGGCCGCTGGTATCTTTAATCATGGCGTTTCTCGCTTCCCTGTCGGAGGGCTGGATAGGCCCATCGCTACGGACACTATTAAAAATCGATATCCAGTAATAGCAACGCCTATGCCAATTTCGTTAAATCATTTACTTTCATGCAGTTAAGTTGCATTTAAGATAAAAGTGTCCGCGGACACCGAGGGCTTTATTAGAAAGTGTCCGCAGGTTTTCGCGAAAGTGTCCGCTGAAAAGCGGTTTGTGAACATAGGAGTAAGACGGAGTGCGGACACTCAACATGCGTTAACACTTTTATTGGTGAAATGGCTGAGTTTCCCTTTACAGCTAAATCCTTGCCACATAAGATCCTGCCACCCTCGCAGCAGAAACATTCAACAAGATGAATCGCCCTATGACAACACTCACTATTACTCGTCCTGACGACTGGCACATTCACCTAAGAGACGGCGCACAATTAAAAGACACGGTTCGCGATATCAGCCGCTATATGGGCCGCGCTATCGTCATGCCTAATCTGGTTCCTCCCGCTATCGATACTGAAACCGCCTTGGCTTATTACGATCGTATCAAGGCGCAAGTGCCAGCGGGCTCGCAATTTGAACCCTTAATGGTGTTGTATCTCACCGACAAAACCAGCCCAGAAGAAATCCGTAAAGCCAAAGCCTCGGGCAAAATCGTTGCCGCTAAACTCTACCCAGCTGGCGCGACCACCAACTCGGATTCTGGCGTGACCGATTTGAAGAACATCTACCCCGCCCTCGAAGCGATGCAGGAAGTGGGCATGTTGTTCCTAGTACATGGTGAAGTGACTGATTCATCGATTGATATTTTCGACCGCGAGCGCGTGTTTATTGAGAATATCCTCAGCAAGATCGTGGCCGATTTCCCGAAGCTTAAAATCGTTCTCGAGCATATCACCACTAAGGATGCGGTCGATTTCGTGACTCAAGCGTCTGACAACGTGGCAGCCACGATCACCGCGCACCACTTGCTCTATAACCGCAACCATATGTTAGCTGGCGGTATTCGTCCGCACTTCTATTGCCTGCCGATTTTAAAGCGCAATACCCACCAGCAAGCGCTGTTAGGCGCCGCGGCCAGTGGCAATAAGAAGTTCTTCCTCGGTACCGACTCAGCGCCACACGCTAAAGATCGAAAAGAAGCCGCCTGTGGCTGCGCGGGTTCTTATACAGCCCATGCGGCCATTGAGCTGTACGCCGAAGCCTTTGAATCGGTTAATGCGCTGGATAAATTAGAAGCCTTTGCCAGCTTCAACGGCCCAGATTTTTACAATCTGCCTCGCAACAGCGATACCATCACCCTAGTGAAAAAATCTTGGGATGTGCCCGTCAGTTACCCACTTGGCGACAACAACGTTGTGCCAATTCGCGCTGGCGAACAAATCGATTGGCAGGTCGAATAAACGGGCCTTTTGACGCGATAAACGGCTATCTAAGCCTGCCGTTTATCGAGACCTACACCGTTAAGAGTCGCCTTAGGGCGACTTTTTTATAACCAGCAAATAACGCCATAAGCGATTATCTTTTAAGAGAAAAAACATGAATACACGGAAGTTACTTAAGCTGCTGTCCTCAAGCCTATTATTTGCCACTACGCTGCCACTCAGCACTTTTGCCGCCGATGAACTCTCAGGTATTTGGCAGGGCACGCTGGGTAAAAGCAGTGTTAGAGTCTGCTTTAATCAATACGGCAGTGGCAGTTACTACTATCAACGCTACTTAACCCCAATACAACTCGAGCTGCAAAACGGTATTTGGAAAGAAGAAAACAATACAGGAAACTGGCAGTTCGATAGCGCTACGGCGCAGCAACTCAGCGGCCATTGGTTTAAAGACAATTCGGGTAAATCGTTGCCCATAAAGCTTGAGCGCCAACTCAGCCCAGATAATCAAGATGACTGCAGCGCCGATGCCTACAACCTACCGCTTGAAACCAAACCTTCACTGAGCCGCGGAAAATGGCAAGCTTTTCAAACCATTGAATACCGTCCGCTGACCTATGGCACCGAAGTCGGCATCGAATTTAACGGCCCACAAAAAGGCATTCCCGCCATTAATCAGTGGCTTGAGAAAAAGCTCACCGATGATGCGCAGCTGGCACAGACCTTTGATACTCGCCGCAGAATGTTGTCGCAAATGGGCCACTTTGTGGCAGATGAAACCTATGCAGAACCGATTTTCCTCAATCAGCATTGGCTAAGCGTGCGCTTATATCGCTGGGCGGCGGGTTTTGGCGCGAATGGGATCAGCCAAGAATTTGTTAGCTTCTCCCTCGCCGATGGCAAACCTTTCCATCCGTGGCAGTGGTTTATTGCCGATAAACCCTCGCAAACCTTGCCAGAAAGCATGAGTTATCAGCTCCCACCCGCACTTAAGGAAAAGTTGTTTGCTAATGCGGTCCCAGATGCAGAATGCCCAAGTGCCGACGGCTCTGGGTATTTTCAACTCACCCTCGAGGCGAATGGGATTAAGTTTTGGGAAATGCCCCGTGGCGATGGTTGTGAGCAGGAGTTTACCTTAACCCCACAAGAAGCCATGCCCTTTGCCACACCTTGGGGGCAAACGCAGCTTAAGCTATTGGAATAATAAAATTTAATATAAATTCATCATTAATCGCGATGGCGGGAAAGCAGGCTGAGATAACGATAATAAGCGTTTGAAAGCCCTTTCTCGTAAACCTTAACGGGCTAGCGTCTCTTGTCAGATTCTGCCCCTATTTTGAAGGAAGATAGCTTGAGTCAGCAAATGCCCCAGATAGCAGAACAAACTGCCGAAGCCTTAGTGCAAGCCCAGTTAGTCGCCTATAACCAACACGATCTTGCAAGCTTTGTCGCGCTCTTTAGCGACGATGTTTGTATTTACCGCCCACCCGCCACAGAACCCGTGATCCGAGGCAAGGCTGCCTTTAGTGATTTCTATCAGAATGAACGCTTTAACTTGCCGCATCTGCACGCCGAGATCCTCAACCGTATGGTGGTCGGCAATAAGGTGGTCGATCACGAACGGATCAGCGGCATCCGCGAGGAGCCCTTTGAAGTCATGGTGGTCTTTGAAGTCGCTAATGGCCTTATCCAAGCGATGTGGAGCTTTGCCGCTAACTAGGGCGCGCGCTAAATGGTCATATCAAGCTGACAGGCGTAACAACAAGCATCTGCGGCAAAGGCGCTCGCTAAAGCAGTGAAAAATGTTACGCCTATCCCATATTTCATTTCGGCGCCGCCTTTTGGTGTGATATCAACGGATTCTGTGAAGCGCACTACTGTCCCTCAACCACAAAATACCTTAGGGTTATTAAAGGGCGATGCACTCAACGCCCCCTTTACTTTGCCCAACAATAGGAATTGCTGATGTCTGATAACCAACAAGCCTTTTACGAACGTGCCACCGAGATGATTAAGCTCGCGAACCAGCAAAACCAAAACACCGAGATCCAAACCGGTGAGGTCAGCGCTTCCTTTATGTGGGCCGTCGCCCGCTACAACGCTTGGTTTGGTTCCACCAGCTTTGAATCCAAAGAACAAATGCAGGCCAAAAAACAGGAAATGATGGATTACTATATCGAGCGCTACAAAGAGATGATTGACGCCAATCTCGAAGACTATATCGAGAACTTCGACCACTACCGCGCCACACAAAAGTAGTCAGTGAATAAACAATTGCTCTAACAGGATTGATTTGGTTTTAGGGCTCATAAGCCCAAGAGGGGCAAATAGGATTATTTGCCCCTCTACTATGACACTGTGGCGAACAGCTTCTTACTTATGCGCAGCAAGAACAAAGATGATACATCGCCGTTATTGAGTGCATGCGTTTGTCGTTTGGCAGTCGGCTGCGGCCTGACGCTTAAGCTGCTGTGCGTATTGCTCCGCCGCTGCTTTTGCCTTTCGAGCCTCAACCTTATGTTGCACATTCTCCACCAAGACCTTATCAAAGGTCTCCATCCCAAAATGGTCGGAAACATCCTGATAAATAAACCAAGATGCAAAGGCGACAATGCCATAGGTCATTAGACGTAACATGGTTTTTAAACCTCAACAATTGTATCAACAACTGCAATATAACTGAGGTTTTTCATAAAGAAAACTGTCAATTAAATGGCTTGAAATTGTCAAATTACCACCATTATTCAATAGGATACAGAAACACAAAAACCTTTAATTACATCAATTTAGCTATTTTAGGCAAAAGTCAGTGCCTAGCCGTCAAAATTGGCTGTTAACCATTAAAAATGAGCGATTATTTGACATAGATTTTTAAGTGACAATAAATCATGTTCCGCTTAACTAATGTCAGAAAATCGACGATAAATTCATCAGTTGTGATTTTTGACACAACAAGTCAAGCCAAGACTGTAGTACAGTCTTAAGTTGTCGAAGGAAGCCTTTCTCGCCATAGCTGGATAGCGCGACGAGTTAAGGGTTCAAATTCTCTGGATTGATCTCTGCCTCGATAAATTGAGCGGCTGTTTTCAGCAATCGGCACCGAATAATGGATGTCGTAGGCGAGTTGCGTTAAGTATGCTCGCCCCATCTCACGATAGCGCGCAGATTCCTGTTCATTTAATTGGATCAAGTAGTGATAACCAAATGCACTCATACTGCAGTTAGCATCCAGATAAAATTCGCCCTCATGTTCAAACAAAAACCAGGCTCGATTCTCAGCATCCACTACTCTCATCTCAGCTCCTTCGGTCTGAGAGACTCACATCACTGTTAACCAACATCAGGCCGTTAAAACGCTTGGAAGAAGATTCCAAAGGCGCTGAAAATCGCTACAAACCAAGACAATGAACGCAACGTGCCTTTGTTCAGTAGATACAAGATCTGATACGCCACCCGCGCAACGATATGCACAACCGCTAACCACTCAGCAGTCGCAGTGACTTTGCCCGTGGCGATAACCGTCACTACGGCTAAACCAAAAATCAGTAGGGATTCGAAGGCGTTTTGATGCCCAGCGAGTGCCCGCGCACCAAATCCGGTTAATTGCGCCTGTTGAGTACGCGGATGTTGATTATCATAACCGCCCGCTTTGGCCATTGCCCATGCGACGGGCCCTTTGGCCAAATACGGCAATAACATAGCGATAAACAAACAAGTCAGTAATGTATGCATGGAACTTCCTTATTATTTTGATGATAAATATCAATAAAACAGTACATTGCATTAAATTGAATAATACGTGATAAGCGATTAACGTGCTTTATCCAAGGCATCACAGACCGCCTTCACACCGAGTAATGCCCTAGGTGTTGCGCGGTGTAATAGATCGGCATTTAATTGATAAATATGCTGGTTCTTAACAGCAGGAATTTCGGTCCATTTGCTCCAATCAACCCCTTTGACATTGCCTTCCTCTTCGCTCTGTAAAATCACCTCGGGCAAGGTCATTAACACATTCTCCAAACTCACCTGCGGGTAATCACTCGCCGCATCGTAAAAAACGTTTTTGCCATGACACACGCCGATGATTTGCTGGATCCAACTGTTTTTCGCGACCGTCATTAACGGCGTTGACCACAGCTGATAAAACACCTTTGGCTCGGATTTCGCGGCATTCTCACTGCGTAATTGCAGCAGCTCAGTGCGATAATCGGCCGCCACTTGGCTCGCCTGCTCAGTGCGCCCCGTAAGTGCTCCTAACTCCTCAATTTCTTTGGCGACATCCTCAAGGGTCTTGGGGGAACTGCTATAGAGTTTAAAGCCTAAACTTTTGAGTTGATTGATATCCTCAGCTTTATTGCCCGTATCCCATACCACAATCAGATCGGGATTTAGCTCTAATACCCTCTCAATCTGGATCCCATAATACCCACCGATACTGGGGATTTTTTTCGCCGCTTCGGGATAATCCGCATAATCTGTCGCGGCCACAATCGACTCCCCCGCGCCGATAGCGTAGAGCATTTCAACCGCGTGGGGCGAAAGCGCAATAATACGTTTTGCAGGCTCGGCCAGCGCCGCCATGGGTAACAGCGCCAAGCTCAGGCCGAGGGCAATAAAGCGTCGCATTAACATGATATTCCTTATATTTAATCGATGAATTCTTCTGGCCAGCCGTACTGCTCAAGGTAGGTCTGCAGGTTTTTAGGCCGATATTTAGGGTCTTGATCCCAGCGCGTTTTCACCGAGCGATGCAGCAACACGGGCGCGACGTTAGGATCAATTGGGCGCAAATAGGATTGCTTAATTCGGTAAAAACTGCGGCGCGAGTCGTGTAAGGTCGCCAAAGGATTGGGGTGCAAACTCGCCGCTAGGTGCGGCTCTAAGCTCAAATTAAACCGCTCAGCCTCGGCCATCATCCATGCGAGCGCATTATCAGACAATAGCGAGCCGTCCTTATCCGGTAGATAGCTGCCGCCAATATTGCTATGGGCGCCGGCAAACCAGACCTGCTGCATATCCATATTATCGCGCACTTGCCAAATCGTAGGTTCGAAGTCGCTGCGATGTTCGTCTATCGCTAAGGCATGGCGAGCAACCCGCACATTACGGCCAATCTTAGTATCGTAAAACTCGTCTTTATCTTCGAACAAGCCGAGAAACGAAATCGGGATCCCCATGGCGCCCACCGTATCCCACACACCGACAAACTTAATCTCCCGCGATTCGTGGCTGTGCTGTTGTCTAAATTCAACGGATTTATCGCCGCTTGGGGCAAAGGGCGCACTGCTTTTTTTATAGTGGTCAAAGGCTTGTTGAATAAGCCTCGCATCGGGGCGCTTGAGGATACCGCAATTATTGATAAGACCACATAAACAGCGCACTGTGTATGCGCCTCGACTAAAGCCAAAGAGATAGATCTCATCACCAGGGGAATAGTTCTGCACTAAGTAGCGGTAACCATCCATGATATTTTTGTGTAGTCCACGCCCCGTCGCGCCGCCAATGGCTTGATCGTAATAGGAGCCAACACCCCAGTCGTAAAACACCTGCTGAGGTTTTCCATCGGCCGCCATCGGGCTGATGGCCCGCGCCAGACGCAGCACATTGGTGGGAAAATCCACTTTAAGGTCTTTCTCTGGCCGATTCCAAGTTCCGTCGGCACAAATCACAATACGTTTATTCATCGCATCATCCTTGAGATACCCATGCTACTCACGCTAACGGCTAAAGATAAAAACGCTAACCATAGTGACGCTAACGGATTTTACCGAGGAACAACAGCCCTAATGGGGTTTAAAGGGCGGCTCGCGGTGTAACCAATCCGCCTTCGCCGCGCTGTTTAATAGTCGAATCCCGGCTGCGCTTTAATGCCCGCTTCGAAGGCATGTTTAATCGGCTGCACTTCGCTAACCGTATCCGCCAGTTCGATAATCGCGCGGTGGCAAGCACGGCCAGTGATAATCACATGCTGCATCGGCGGACGGTTTTTCAGCGCCGTGAGCACCCGCTCCACATCGAGGTAATGGTAACTCACCATATAGGTCAGTTCATCGAGCATCACACAATCAATACTTTCGTCTTGAAGCAAGGCTTCGGCGGCATCCCACGCCACGAGAGCGGCGGCAGTGTCCTTTTCTCTGTCTTGGGTTTCCCAGGTAAATCCGGTGCCCATCACATGAAATGCCACGCCCGCACCTTCAAGCAGATTACGCTCACCGCATTCCCATGTGCCCTTGATAAATTGCACTACCGCGGCTTTTTTGCCATGACCCACCGCGCGGGCAACCGTGCCAAAACCTGAGGTCGACTTGCCTTTGCCATTGCCTGTGAGCACCAGCAGAATGCCTTTTTCTTCTTGGGCGGCGGCAATTTTAGCGTCCACACCCGCCTTCACTTTTTGCTGGCGCGCCTTATGGCGTTCAGCCTTGATTTGCGCTTGTTCGGTGTCGAGCTGTTTTTCGTTCTCTGCTGTCATGATCTTCTGTTTATCCTACTGCTAACACTTATGCATTTATAATGGACGCGAGTTTTTGCATATCGAGGTGCTCGGCTAATACATAGGCCAAACGGTCCAGCTGTTGTTCGCGAATTTCATTGATATCAATCGATTGAGCATTCTCCAACCCAGCCCAGTTAAGGACTAGCTGACAGGCCTCTGGGCTGTCGAATAGCCCATGTAAATAGCTGCCGAGCACTTGCCCGTCGTCACTTAAACAGCCATCGGCAAAAGACTTTTCTGGCAGTTGATCGCAAGCACTCTCACTTTTCAAGCGTAATGGCGCACTCTTGGCGGCATCACTGGACGTGAGATATTGGGACTCACCGCAGTGGATCTCATAGCCCTTCACCTCCACTTGTTGCCCTTGAAGCGCTAAATGGCCTGTGACCCTACGTAGCTGTTTTTCAGCTTTAAATTCGGTGGTAATGGGTAAATATCCGAGCCCTTGGCTCACGCCGAGCGAGTCTTCGATCCCCATGGTATCGGCAATGCATTCACCCAACATTTGATAGCCGCCGCAAATCCCCAGCAGCTTACCGCCGTAGCGTAGATGCTTGGCAATTTGTTTGTCCCAACCCTGCTCACGCAAAAAAGCCAAGTCCGCTCGAACATTCTTACTGCCGGGTAAAATCAGCAGATCGGCGGCAATCTCCTGCGTCTGATCTGAGGCCTGAGTCTGGAGCGACACATAATCAAAATCGATATCGGGGTGCAACCTAAGTGGGTCAAAATCCGTGTGATTACTGGTGCGCGGATACACTAATACCCGCACCTTAAAACGGCTTTTTGCCTGCTTAGTAGGCGACTCAATCAGTGCATCCTCGGCGTCTAAATGCAAATCATGCAAATAGGGCAACACCCCCAACACAGGCTTTTGCGTATGAGCCTCGAGCCAATCGAGGCCAGACTGTAATAGGCTGATATCGCCACGAAAGCGATTGATCACAAAGCCTTTTACCCTAGCCTGCTCTGAGGGCGACAGCAGCGCTAAGGTGCCAACTAAATGGGCAAACACCCCGCCTTTATCGATGTCGGCAATGATGATCACCGGACAATCGACCGCCTCGGCAAAGCCCATATTGGCGATATCCCCTTCACGCAGATTGATTTCCGCTGGGCTTCCCGCCCCTTCAACCACAATCGTTTGGTATTGCTGGCCTAAACGCGCAAAGGATTCCAGCACGGCATTTAACGCCATGGCTTTATAATCCTTAGATTTTTCACCGAAAAAGGCCGAGGCCTCTAGGGTGGTTAAGGCTTTGCCATGCACTATGATCTGCGCGCCCGTGTCTGAACTTGGCTTAAGCAGGATGGGATTAAAATCCGTATGCGGCGCGAGAAAACAAGCTGCAGCTTGCAGCGCCTGCGCGCGGCCAATCTCGCCGCCATCAATAGTGACAGCACTATTGAGCGCCATATTCTGTGGTTTAAACGGCGCGACCTTCACGCCCTCACGGGCGAGCAATCGACATATTCCCGCCACCAGCGTACTTTTGCCCGCATCCGAGGTTGTCCCCTGCACCATAAGCACTTTTGCGCCTGAATGCTGAGCTTCGCTTTGACTTGCAACACCTTGAAACTGGTTTTGCGACAAGGCCGAAGTAGGATTAGAGGCGTTATTTGAATTCATGGGCAAGAACATCACTCAACAGAGGAAAATAAACTAACGGGGGATCGATTCGCTCCCTCACTAAGAATGCGTCGATAACAGTTTGTCTTAGCTGGATTTAAGCACCAGTGGCAGACCCGCCACTACTAAGGTCACATTATCCGCCACCTCGGCAACGGCCTGATTTAACCAACCCGCTTCATCGACAAACTGACGACTCAATTCACCCAAGGGCACAATGCCAGAGCCGACCTCATTGCTGATTAAAATCACTACGCCCTCAAGGGTGCTTAAGGTCTGGATAAAATCGGCGCGTTGCTGCCGCCAGTGTTCTAAAGGCTCATGGCGAGAGCGGGCAAAATCCAAGGCAAAGTCCGATTCCGTTGAAGCGGGCTCGGCCTCGGGGCTCTGTGCAAGTAATTGATTGGTTAGCCAAAGCGTTAAACAATCCACCAGAATCACTCGGCCGGGTTTGGCTAAGTGTTCGAGCTTGGCGGTTAATGCCAAGGGTTCTTCGACGAGTTGCCAGTCGATATCATCCTTGGCACGTCCATCCTGATGTAAACGAATGCGACTGCTCATTTCGGCATCGAGCGCCTGTGCAGTCGCCAAATAGCAGGCATCAAATCCGAGGGCGGTATACTGGCGCACTAAGGCTTCGCCGTAGCGGCTCTTACCGCTACGCGCGCCGCCCAGCACTAAATGGATCACAGTATGCTACCCACAACGAGCAGCACGAAGTAACAGACGATTTCGCAGATCTGCTGCGCCGCGCCTAAGGTATCCCCCGTGTAGCCACCGATTTGGCGTCTAAAGATCACCACAATCAAACGACGTAGGCCTATCATCACCAGTAACAACGACAACGCGGCAATGCCCTTAAGCACTAACAGCACTAACACACCGCTGGCGATCAAAATAAACAGTTCATTAATACCTTGATGCTGCGCTAACGGCTTGGATTTACTGGATTCATCGTCGCGCACGTATTTCTCGGTAAAGATAAGGCTGGCGGCAACGACGCGGCTCACAGTGTGGGCGACTATCATCGCCGAGCCTGCAACCACAGGATCATAAAGCGCGAGTTCCACTAATAATTGCCACTTAAGCATCAGCACGAGCATCAAAGCCAAGGCGCCGTAGCTGCCTAGGCGAGAGTCTTTCATGATCCGCAGCTTGTCTTCCGCCGTCCAACCGCCACCGAAACCATCGAAGGTATCGGCTAAACCGTCCTCGTGAAAACCACCCGTGAGCAGCACACCTGTGACCATCGACAGCAGTACGGACACGCCGGCGGGCAACCAGTTTTGGGTGAGCCAAAACACGATGGCACTGAGTAGCCCCACCAGCAGGCCCACTAACCCAAAGTAACGGCTGGCTTTATTGAGCTTGTCGGCATCGACCTCAACCCATTTGGGCATAGGAATGCGGGTAAAATAGCCCATAGCCACTAAAAACAAATCTATCTCTTTGTGCCAGCTTTCGCGTTCTGACATAAAGCATCCTTAGTGAATTAACACTTGCTGCAAGGTTTAAGATTAAAACGGTTAGCTAAAAGTTATTATTTTAAATAAGACACTTAGCAGGGCTACATCATACAACAGCCTCAATCCCGGCATCACTAAAACTCGCCATTTGATTGTAAAAATTTACTGCGGCTTGAATTAACGGCAATGCCAAGGCAGCGCCCGTGCCTTCGCCTAATCTCAGCCCTAAAGATAACAATGGTTTAGCCTTTAAATGTTCCAACATCCGCTGATGACCTTGCTCCTCGGAGCGGTGGGCAAAAATCAAATAATCCCGCACATGGGCATTGATAGTCACGGCAACTAAAGCCGCCGCGGTTGCAATAAAACCATCCACCACGACCAGCATTTTGCGCTCTGCTGCGACGAGCATCGCCCCCGTCATCTGCACAATTTCAAAGCCGCCCAAACAGGCCAGCACTTGCTTTGGCCCTGTCATCGCACTCTGATGTAACAGCAGCGCGAGTTCGATAAGCATCTGTTTACGCTCTAAGGTTTCGCTACTGATCCCCGTGCCACGGCCAACACAGTCGGCCACGTCGAGTTGCATGATAGCGGCCATAATCGCCGCAGCGGATGAAGTATTGCCTATGCCCATCTCACCAAAGGCGACCAAGTTACAACCCGCCTGATGGTGGCGCTCGATTAATGCCTGCGCCATGGCAAAGCCATTATCCACACTGGCCATGGACATAGCTGGCTCTAGGTGAATCGCGGCGGTGCCCGCGCCAAGGCGTTGGTCGATAATGCCTTCGACACCCTCAACCGGGGTTAAAATACCGCAATCAATCACTTCGAGATTGAAGCCTAATTGGCGACAAAACACATTGATGGCCGCGCCGCCATGGGCAAAATTTTGCACCATTTGCCGCGTGACTTCGCTCGGGGCTATCGACACGCCTTCGGCGGCAATCCCATGATCCCCAGCAAACACCAACATGGTTGGGTTAACTATCTCTAATTGCTTAGGCCCTTGAATGCGGGCAATTTGCAGCGCCAAGGGTTCTAACAACCCCAGAGCGCCCGGCGGCTTAGTCTTCAGATCGATCTTTTGTTGAATAAACTGATCCTGCGCTCGACTCGCAGGCTCGATTTGAAATAACAGGACAGATTGAGACATTCACGCTCCAGTGGCAATTTAGGCTCCCATGTGGAGCCGCTACTCATAACTTATTGGCTAATACGCTCGCGACATTCATTTACAACGATTCGTTCACAACGATTTGTTCGCAACGATGCGTTCGCAACTACATTCTAGAACAACCACTACGACGCATTCGGCAGCGATTTGCTATACGCACTAAGTACGAATTTGGCTCATTCGAGTTGGGCAATTTCTCTTTCAACAATCACTTATCGAACAATTGCTTATCAACATCAGCGTGCAAACAACTAATTCGATAGCTTGCGCCGACGCAAAATCAGCAAAAAGAAGAAGCTACCAATCGCGGCGGTGATAATCCCTACGGGTAATTCCTGATTACCAAGCAAACATCGGGCGAGCACATCAATCCACACCATAAACAGGCCACCCACCAGCGCCGTCAGTAAGATGGGCTGACGACCGGGGAATAACAAACGTACTGTGTGCGGGATCATCAAGCCGACAAAGCCAATGCCGCCACAGGTCGCCACTAAAATGGCGGTGATAAGCGAGCAGAGCAGCAGCATATTGAGGCGCAGCTTAGGCACATTCACCCCTAAGGTGTGGGCTGTTTCATCCCCCGCCTGCAACGCCATGATTTGGCGCTTCCAACCGAGAATAATCAAAAAGCTCACCAGCACCACTAAGGACGGCAGCACCAGCAGCGACCAACTGGCCTTGGCAAAACTGCCAAGGCTCCAAAACAATACCGATGCGGTGGCCTGTGGGCTGGCAAAGTACAGCAGTAAACTGGTTAACGCGCCAAACATAAAAGAGGTTGCCACGCCAGAGAGCAACATGCGCTCTACCTGGCTCTTAAGGCCTAACCCAGCTAACGCCAGCACGATTAACACCGACAGACTGGCACCAATAAAGGCGCCGAAGGGTAAGCTCAACCAGAGCAGCCCCGCAAAGCTGCCCGAACCGCTAAAAATCCCCGAACTGGCTATCGCGCCCGCATTGCCAAACAGGCCAGAACCTGTGAATAGCGTCAGCATGACCACGGCACCAAACGAAGCGCCAGAGCTAATGCCGAACAGATAAGGATCGGCAAGGGGGTTGCGGGTCACGGTTTGCAGCACGCTCCCCGCCAAGGACAGCCCAGCCCCTGCCACAAAGGCGAGTAAAATCCGTGGCAGTCGCAGCTCCATCACAATCCGCTCTGTCATGCTGCTGGTGCTCACGGCCTCATCAGCCATAAACAGCTGACTGAGTTTATTGATAAACACATGCAGCACATCTAAAAAGCTAATGTTTGCCGCGCCAAAACTCGCGGCAGCGATGGGGGTGAGCAGGGCAAAGCCCGCCAAGCCTAAAATCAGCCATTGCTGGCGGGTGAGCGGCGTAAAAATGTGGCTAAAAAAATTCATGGTCACCAATTTGAGTGTGTCTATCATGGCGTGGGTTCAACGCTATGCTTGTGCAAGGCAGCGCTTGGCGCCCCGGGGTTATGACAGGCGCAGGCCATAGGAGGTAACGCTTGAGCCGAAACTGCATGGGAGTCACTCGCCGCGTCCGCAGTATCGCTCTTAGGCTTTTGATAACCATAAAAGTAATTAATCAAGGGGTTACCATGCTGTGGATGGGGCGTCACTTGGGCGCATACCCCAAACACTTCGGCGATACGTTCTTCGGTTAACACCTGAGCCGGCGTGCCCATGGCACTCACCAGCCCTTTATCCAGTAGCAATAAGTGGTCGCACAGGGCGCTGGCTAAATTCAGGTCATGAATCGAGGCGATGACACTGATCCCAAGGCTTCGCACTAGCTCTAAGATTTGAATTTGATAGCGGATATCGAGGTGGTTTGTCGGCTCATCTAAAATCAATAACTGCGGCTGCTGCACTATGGCACGGGCGATCAGGGCGCGCTGCTTCTCACCGCCCGATAATCGATCGTATTGCTGATGCACTTTATGGCTCAGACCGACCTTTTCCAGCGCTTTGGCAATCTTGTCACTGTCTTCGCTGGAATGGCTATCAAACATGCCCTTATGAGGCGTGAGTCCCATGGCAACCAATTGCTCTGTGGTCATATCGAAATATTGCGGCGTATCCTGCTGCACCACCGCCACTTTACAGGCAAACGCCTTGGGCGACAGCTCGCTAATATCCTGCGAAAACAGGCTGATATGCCCTTTAGCTGGGCGAATAAAGCGGTATAAACAGCGCAGCAAACTGGATTTTCCCGCGCCATTGGGGCCAATCAGCCCGAGCATTTCCCCCTGCGGCAGGGCAAAGCTTATCTCCGAGAGAATGGTTTTTCCCTCAATCGCCCAGCTCAATTGGCTCACTTGAAGGGCCATATTAGCGGAAGTCGCAGCGGGCGCTAAGGGCGCAAGGCTCGATGTGGAAGGCATCACTAACGATTGCTCCCACATGGATATTGATTGGTGTTATTTGTGCCAGCAGCCGCTTGGGCCAACAGGGCGAAACTCATAAATGTCATCTTCTGCTCCCTCGAGTTACCCGCTCGAGAACTAAGGCTGCACGCAGCGAAAACAGAAATAGGCAGGTATCCTGACTCGTAGGTAAGAAGCAAAACGCTTCGACTACTCACAGTTGCGGGTACAGTTCGGGCTACTGACGGGCAGCTCCCCGATTCCCTATTATGTTTGGGTTATCCGGCGCGCTTAAATACTGTTGCCTTTAAGCAATAGCACTCAATCGCACAAAATTCCTAACACCTATTTCTGCGACCTTCGAGCTTAACGTACTGGGTTCGTTATCTGGCTCAAACGTCAGGGAAAAGCATTATCCTATATCTTGCTCATTAGGCAATGCTGTTTAAATCAGAAAATTTTCATCATACCGATGGCAGATGCTTTCAAGCTACTCACAGTGACCCGAGGGCCAGTCTAAACGCCAGTATCTTTTACCTTGCTCATCCTCGAGGACATTAATCGTCACCACCGCCGCTACGGGTAAGGCGAGCTGACTGTAAAAACCTAAGGTTTTCACTGCCCCCAGCGCCCTTGACATCAAGTGGCGAATAACTCCGCCGTGGGTCACCACCCAGATATTGGCCGCAGGTGCATTGGCATTAAACTCGCCGTGGGCCTGTTCATCATCCATTGCCAGCAGGGTAAACTCTTTATCGAGGATTTGTTCTATCGCACCATCGATACGGGCTTCGAAGTTTGCCATGGCTTCACCATTGGGCGGCGTCACCTCCCAAGGATTCTGCCAATAGGCCGCCATCCGCTCGCCGTCGCGTTGATATAAGTCATCGAGCAGGCAACCATCCCAATCGCCGAAGGCTATTTCCTGTAACTCCTCCAGCAGGTTGACCTTCAGCGGCAAAGGCGCGGGCGCATCTAAACTTCTGCCCACGGACGCACTCGAATGCAGTTCAGCCGCAAAGGCCTTGGCAAACTCGGCGCAGCGCCTTGAGGTCGAGCTATAAATGCCGTGGCACACAGTCGCCTGCGCCTCCACCGCCGCCGACATCTGCCGCCAGCCCTTGTCGCTCAGTGGCACATCGACTCGGCCACGTAAAATCGCCCCGCCCTCGCATTCTCCATGGCGTAACAGTAATAACCTGAGCTGCTTCATCTGATCTTTCCTTTTATCGTTTTTATCTGGGTTATCTCGCCTATGCTATACCAACTTTAGCCTTGCCCTGACAATCCGATGTCGCGTATTATGGACGTCTATACGTATAAATGTCCAAAACATAACGAACGACATTCAATAATAAAATGCAATTTGTCACCCGATTGCGTACTTTGGACTCAACTTAGCTGTAGTAAAGGTAATCATTTTATGGCGATATCTCTCCATCGAGCCAGCCAAACACTGGCAGACATTCGCAACCAGTTGTCAAAGCGCATTCTGATTTTAGACGGCGCTATGGGCACTATGATCCAAGGCTACAAGCTGGAAGAAGCCGATTACCGTGGCGAGCGTTTCAAGGATTGGCATACCGACGTTAAGGGCAATAACGATCTTTTAGTGCTCACGCAGCCACACATCATCAAACAAATTCACACCGACTACCTATTAGCCGGTGCCGATATTATTGAAACCAACACCTTCAACGCCACCACGATCGCCATGGCCGACTACGACATGCAGTCACTGTCCGCCGAAATTAACCGTGAAGGTGCGCGTCTCGCCCGTGAGGCCTGTGATGAAATCGAAAAAGCCACGGGGAAACCACGTTATGTTGCCGGTGTGTTAGGGCCCACTAACCGCACTTGCTCTATCAGTCCCGATGTTAACGATCCCGGATATCGCAATATCCACTTCGATGAGTTAGTGACCGCTTACTGCGAATCGACCCGCGCCTTAATTGAAGGCGGCGCCGATATCATTATGGTCGAGACCATCTTCGATACCTTAAACGCCAAGGCCGCCTTATTTGCTATCGAAACCGTGTTCGATGAACTCTTTGGGCCAAATTCGCCAGCGCGTTTGCCCGTGATGATCTCAGGCACCATTACCGATGCCTCGGGCCGAACCCTGACCGGACAAACCACCGAAGCCTTTTATAACTCCCTTCGCCATATCAAGCCCTTATCCATCGGCCTTAACTGTGCCCTTGGCCCTAAGGAGCTGCGCCCCTACGTCGAAGAGCTGTCTCGCATCGCCGAATGTTATGTCTCGGCGCACCCTAACGCGGGTCTGCCAAACGAGTTTGGCGGTTACGATGAAACCCCAGAAGATATGGCGAGCGTTATCCAAGAATGGGCCCGTGAAGGCATGCTCAACATTATCGGTGGTTGCTGTGGTAGCACGCCCGAGCATATTAAGGTCATTCGCGAAGCCGTTGAGCCGTTTGCGCCACGGGTACTACCCGAGATCCCCGTCGCCTGCCGTTTATCGGGTTTGGAACCGCTCACTATCGACGCCCAAACCCTGTTTGTGAACGTGGGTGAACGTACCAACGTTACTGGCTCGGCCAAGTTCTTAAAGCTGATCAAAGAAGGTAAATTCGAGCAGGCGCTCGATGTCGCCCGTGAACAGGTAGAAAGCGGCGCGCAGATCATCGACATCAACATGGACGAAGGCATGCTCGATGGTGTGGAGGTGATGCATAAGTTTTTAAATCTTATCGCCTCTGAGCCGGATATCAGCCGTGTGCCTATTATGATCGACTCCTCAAAGTGGGAGGTGATTGAAGCGGGCCTCAAATGTATTCAAGGCAAGGGAATCGTCAACTCTATCTCCTTGAAGGAAGGCGAAGAGAAGTTTATCGAGCAGGCAACCCTAGTGAAACGCTACGGCGCTGCGGCGATTATTATGGCGTTCGACGAGCAAGGTCAGGCCGACACTAAGGCGCGCAAAGTCGAGATCTGTACCCGCGCCTACCGCGTGCTGGTCGATAAGGTCGGCTTTCCGCCCGAAGACATTATCTTCGACCCGAATATCTTCGCCATCGCCACGGGTATCGATGAGCACGATAACTATGCCGTCGATTTTATTGAAGCCATTAAAGAGATTAAGGCCACCCTGCCCCACGCGATGATTTCGGGCGGGGTGTCGAACGTGTCGTTCTCCTTCCGCGGTAACAACCCAGTGCGCGAGGCGATTCACGCGGTATTCCTGTACCACGCGATTAAAGTCGGCATGGACATGGGTATCGTTAACGCGGGCCAATTAGCGATTTACGATGATATCGACCCCGAACTTAAGGATAAGGTCGAGAACGTCGTGCTCAACCTGCCTTGCCCAGTTGAAGGCTCAAACAATACCGAGCAATTGCTTGAGATTGCTGAAAAATTCCGTGGCGATGGCTCAAGTGCCGCCAAGAAGGAAGACTTAGAATGGCGCTCATGGCCAGTTAATCAACGTCTCGCCCATGCGCTGGTCAAAGGCATCACCGAATTTATCGACGAAGATACTGAAGCGGCTCGTCAGCTCGCCTCCCGTCCGCTGGATGTGATCGAAGGCCCGCTGATGGACGGTATGAATATCGTCGGCGACCTGTTTGGCTCGGGCAAAATGTTCCTGCCACAGGTGGTGAAGTCGGCGCGGGTGATGAAAAAGGCTGTGGCCTACCTCAATCCTTTTATCGAGCAAGAGAAGGTCGAGGGCCAATCTAACGGCAGAATTTTGATGGTCACGGTTAAGGGCGATGTGCACGATATCGGCAAGAATATTGTCGGCGTGGTGCTCGCCTGTAACGGCTTTGAGGTGTTCGATTTAGGCGTGATGGTGTCGGTGGAGCGCATTCTTGAGGCCGTGAAAGAGCACAATATCGACATTATCGGCATGTCTGGGCTTATCACCCCAAGCCTCGATGAAATGGTGCACAATGTGAAAACCTTCCACCGTGAAGGCCTCACCATTCCAGCGATTATCGGCGGCGCGACCTGCTCGAAAATCCATACCGCGGTGAAGATTGCGCCCCATTATCCCCATGGCGCGATTTACATTGCCGACGCCTCGCGTGCCGTGCCTATGGTCAGCAAACTAGTCAGCAATGAAACTCGCCAAGCCACTATCGATGAGACTTACGCCGAATACGAAGAGATGCGCGTTAAGCGTTTATCGCAAACCAAGCGTAAGGAAATCGTCTCGCTGGAAGCCGCCCGCGAAAACCGCTGCCAGCACGACTGGGCAAACTACACCCCGTTCAAGCCCAATGTGCTGGGTCGCCAAGTATTTGAAGACTATCCATTAACCGACTTAGTCGACCGCATCGACTGGACACCCTTCTTCCGCGCCTGGGAGCTGCACGGCCATTACCCCGAGATCTTAACCGACAACGTAGTGGGGGTTGAGGCGCAGAAACTGTTCGCCGATGGTCAGGCGATGCTTAAAAAAATCATCGATGAAAAATGGCTCACCGCCAAGGGCGTGATTGGGTTATTCCCCGCCAATACTGTCGGCTTCGATGATATTGAGCTTTATACCGACGAGACTCGCACCGAAGTCGAAATGACCACCCATCACTTGCGGATGCAGCTTGAGCGTGTGGGTAACGATAACTTCTGTCTGGCCGACTTTGTGGCGCCAAAGGACAGCGGCGTTGCCGACTATATGGGCGGTTTTGCCGTGACCGCAGGCCATGGTATCGATGAGCATATCGCCCGCTTTGAGGCCAACCACGATGACTACAACGCCATTATGCTCAAGTGCTTAGCCGACCGTTTAGCCGAAGCCTTTGCCGAGCGGATGCACGAGCGCGTGCGTAAGGAATTCTGGGGTTATGCCGCCGATGAGCAGCTCGATAACGAAGCCTTAATTCGTGAGAAATACAAAGGGATCCGCCCCGCACCGGGTTACCCCGCCTGCCCGGATCACACCGAAAAAGGCCTGCTGTGGGAACTGTTAAAGCCGAATGAGACCATCGACTTAAACATTACCGAAAGCTACGCCATGTTCCCCACCGCCGCAGTATCCGGCTGGTACTTTGCCCACCCGAAATCCCGCTACTTCGGCGTGACCAATATTGGCCGCGATCAGGTGGAGGATTACGCTAAGCGTAAGGGGATGACAGTCGCAGAGACGGAGAAGTGGCTGGCGCCAGTGTTGGATTATGATCCTGAATAATCAGGATCTTTATTACGCTAACGCGGTATGAGATCTAAGATCGGTCTTGCGACCGAAAAGGTCGTGGGGCTTCACCCCACACCCGACCAAGGAGGACTGCTCGTCCTATCCTCCTTGGATTCTCCAAGACGCCCCTAGCGAAGTTACATGCATTGATTAGTGGCTTCGTGCTTATTCGAAAATAGCTAACGCTTCCGATGGGGCGTCCCTTCCCCCCGAAAGCTACGCAGACGTCCTGTCTGCGTCACGCGATTTCCTTCAACGCCCTTCAGCAACTTCGCAGGGGATAGGTGAACTTCTCTGGCATTAGAATTCACTTTTCGCATTGAAAGATTTATGCCAGTTCCATCTCTTTTGTTTGGTAAAGATTATCTGAATGATATCCTAAAAAGGCCAGTTACTAAAACCGTAAGCTATTAAAGAGTAAAAATTATATCTTTATAAATAGTATAAAAAATTTATTAATCGTACCGACAATTAAGGATGCAATGTTATCTCCATATAATATCATATGCATATTCAGCAAGATTTTGTGTTCTTGCCATTATTAATTCTTCAGTCCACTCATCTTGTGGATTTCCATTCAAAAATTCTTGAACAACATAATAATTTGAATTTTGATATACCATTTTTTTTGCAATAAAATCTACTGTTGCCGCATTACCATTAATCATTTCACCCATAGGTAACAAGTTACCAATAGAACCGATAATAGCTAATGGAATAGTCTGGTCAGATTGATTTTTTATATGCTCCAGCGATAAATCGCTTGGTTCAAATTCGTTAGTAGAACGTAGTTTTCTTTCCATTTTAGTAAAAATATATTGTATCAGTTTCTTATTACTTGTATTTTTATTTAAAAACTGTAGTCCTACAAATTTATTTATAAAGTATTCTCTGGTTGGTTTTCTCTCTTCCAACGTCTGGATTACATCTGCAATTATTTCACTACACTCTCTTGTATTTGTGGCATATGTCAAGTTTCTTGCGTTTTTTGCATATATACCTTCAATACCTGATGGGCGCAAACTACAAATTGCATTAAACATAAAATGAAAGTTTTCAATTTTATTTAATGTTTGAATTAACCTTCTTTGCTTTATAAAACCTCTGGATCTTGCCTTGAATAAAGAAAGTAAAAACGAACGCATAATACTCACATTGAAAATACTTAAAGAATTTAGTGAGTTATATATCCCCCTCTGATCTGATTGCGGCCAATCAGTGAGTAACGGTACTGAAATTTTTATATAAGCGTTACAATCAGCATGCAACTCTAAGAGATAATTTTCAGATGTTATATTTCCAGCATCCCATTGCTTTTTAAAAGCTTTATATATATTACGTTTACTTGTGTATGCAAACTTTGTGGTCCAATGATTTATGGAATATTCCTCTAAACTAATTCGTGTTTCTCTAGATGATAGCTCCCTTATTATCTCATTCCATTTTGTTTTAGCAAAATCAATTGGATATGTACTAACCCACTCTTGTAGAACTTTATTTTTAATCAAATCAATAGGGCTAAGATTAATTCCTCTTGCATTTAAAATTTCAAATATAGTATAAGCATCATCACTATTTAATACGTTTACCCTGATAACCTTTAAATGATCTAGTATTAAATCTAGAAACAGATTAAGCAATTCACTATATCTTTGATTATCAATTTCATCTTCAATTCCTAAAGCCTTCTTTAATGATGGTTTTGATATTAACCTAGAAATTTGAGCAAAAGCAGATCTAACTAACTCGTCCTCTTCTGACTCTGGTTCAGATGGATGTCTTTGTAAATCTTGAATTGCGAGTTTAAAATAATTAGTTTGAGATCTTTTATCTAATTTAGGGAATTCTACACCTCGCCTATCTGATGCTTTAATATACGTACTGAACGTTGAGCTTGCAGCACGAACATCACCTATCTCATTCATTGCTCTACAAATTGCTGAAATAAACATTGTAATAACAGTTAATCGCTGTTGACCATCAACAACTTCGACTTCAAAGTCTTCTTCACGTCCAGCAAGAACAAGAGTACCTAAAAAATATTCCTCACAAATAAACGAGTTCTCTTCTTTTTGCATATTCCCAATCAAATCAGCCCATAGTTCATCGATATTCTCTTTAGTCCAAGAGAAGTCACGTTGGTAACGAGGAATAAAATATTGTTTATTAACGGATAACAGGGCATTGATTGTTACTGGATCGGCTTGAAAGTGCATAGAATATACTCTAAAATTTTTCAGATTATATGCTTGTCATTAATCAATGACGAACATGTTAAGGTTATACATTAAGCAGCATTACTGCTCATGATTTCCGGCTTGCTTGAATTATTACATTTGCTTTCAACCAAAAAACAATATGCCTGAGGGCTTCAATTACTTGAAGTTCGTCAACTGAATTATGCCCCTCGATTTCAACACATTGATCGTTTAGATAAGCATTAAACTCATTAAATTTTGTCTCATTTTATTGTAAATATCCGCTTGAATACCTTCGGCAATAGCACAAAAGAACAGGAAAGCCATTACTTTATGGCCAAAAAATATACCATCCTCATTTTTCACGTGATAAATATCCACGATTCTATTACGGCAGTACTAATTCCCCTGAATCGTATGCCCTATCAAATTCTGCTTTGGCATCGGCTTTATGGTTTAGGCAGTTAACCATATGTTCATCTGACTTATAGTTTTTGCAGTCTTCAGGGACGATATAGTATTTGCGCCATGCTTCGGCTTTACGTATGCGTGCCGCTTCGTTTTGTTGTGCTATTCGTCGTTGTTCCGCAGCCCGCTGAATTGCAATTTGTTGCTGTTGGTATTCAGCAAGCTGACGCTCTTTTACAGCTTGTTGATGAGCTTTTTCTCGCTGTTGCTGCTGTAGCGCGATTTCGTTTATTTCTTGCTTAACCCGATATTCGACATAGCTTAGATAGCCAATTCGAACTAACAAAGTAACCAAGCTCGCTAGCAAGATCCCTAAGGTAATTTGTAAAACTGATTTCATTCCAAAATCCATTTCTATTCTGAACAGCTCTTTTCATCAGAAAACATAAATACTACGGGATACACCCGAATTGGCATTGTTGCACCAGTGACCTTCTAAAACATGGATGTTTTAGTAGAGCCTACAGGGATGTATTTACGGCGTGTCACTGGTGTAACAGTGCAAAAGCCTGCGGCAGGCAATTAGCTACACTGATAATCGGCAGAGATAACATTGCTAATTAGCAGCGCCCAGCAAAGCAGCACTATCAAAACGTTTTAACTTTGTCGTTCGACAAAGCTTTCCCATAGCTACCGCACTTGGCTAACGGTCATTAGCCAATCATGGTAAGGGCTGGATAGTTCAGGAGGCGTTTCTTGCGAGATAAAGATACATCTTCCTGATGCAAGTGAACTGAACCGAGGTCACGATTAAGTTTCATCCTTGTTAAAAACCTAAGATAACGTTCTGTTTAATATCTGTCTACCACTTTCACATTACAAATTAACTAGTTAAGTGATGACTAATCTTGGCACATAGCTTTTATGAGCAAACCCACAACACCACTGCTAATGGGAACGCCAGAAGTGGCACTGTTGCACCAGTGACCTTCTAAAACATGGATGTTTTAGTAGAGCCTACAGGGACGCATTCACGGCGTGTCACTGGTGTAACAGTGCAAAAGCCTGCGGCAGGCAATGAGTTACAAAGTTACTTTGCAGCGACACAATTGCCAGTTCGCGATACCAAGCGAACCAGCAATATCATCGGGTGTGGGTTGAAGACCCACGACTTTAAACATATCTCGGCCGAAAGGCCGCAGCAAATGTGCCCCCGCATCCCAAAATTCCCTTTTGCAATTCGGCAACCCCTAACCTTGTAGGTACTTCCCAAAGAAATCCAAGGTTCTTGCCCATGCGAGCTCGGCGGTTGGCTCATCGTAGCGGGCGGTGGAATCGTTATGGAAACCATGATTCACATTGGGATAGAGGTAGGCAATATACTCGGCCTTGTTAGCCTTTAATTGGATTTCGTAATCGGCCCAAGTGTCGTTAATCCGTTGATCTAAAGCGGCAAATTGCAACATCAGCGGGCCTGTGACTCGGCTGCGAAGCTCTGTTGCCGCAGGGGTACCATAAAAAGGCACGCCAGCCGCGAGTTCATCGGGAATGCTGGCGGCGATCATATTTACTATGTAGCCACCAAAGCAGAAACCGACGGCGCCGAGTTTGCCATTACTCTGGGGATGCGCCTTTAAAAAACGGGCGGCAGCGATAAAATCCTGCTCGATTTTGGCTCTGTCGAGGCTGGCTTGCATGGCGCGGCCCGCATCGTCATTACCGGGATAACCGCCGAGGCTGTAAAGCGCATCGGGGGCGAAGGCGATGTAACCCTTGGCCGCTAAGCGGCGGGCCACATCTTCGATATAGGGATTCAGGCCACGATTTTCATGCACCACTAACACCACAGGGGCTTTTTTAGTGGGGTCTAAGGTCTTAGGATCGCCCGCCTCTTTACCGGGAATAAGCATAGAAGCTGGCATCACTAAATAGCCGCGCCCTTCGCCATAGCCCTCGGGGGAGGGAAACTTCACATAACTGGCTTGAATGCTGGAATCGTTAAAGGAGACTTGTTCGGCTAAGGCATAGTTGGGCATGAGTGCGCCAGTGAGCGTTGTCATGGTAAACCCCAGTGCCACAAGACCGGCGAGGCGAGCCATAAACTCGCGGCGGTCGATGATGCCGTGGGCATATTCATCGTACCAATCAAAGGCCTCCTGCGGGATAGGCTGCGAAGCATGCGCGTTATTATCGGACTTGGGTTGTGGGCTCATCGTTCTTTCTCCATTGAACAAGCTACCACAGGTTTATCTTCCCTAGCTTGTGAGTTATCTAGCGGCGTTAACAAGAGTAAAGGATGAAGCCTTATCAGGGCAATCGGCTTTCTCTCCTTAAACCACTATTCATCATGCAAACTTACGACTGATCTTGCCCCCAAATTGGCATGAGCTTTTTATTCCCTAGAGGATTTTTTGTGTATAATGTCGCCAATTTTTAGATTAATAGATTTACATTTCAATAACATAAGTTGCCGATGGAGTTCAAATGGCTATAGGGATATGCAGGGTAATTTGTACCAGTCTCACGCTCACCTTGGGATTAACGGCGTGCGATAGCGCTGGCTCCAATAAATCGGGGGGCATCCCCAGCGCACGCGAATATCAGGTGATTTCGACCCTCAGCATCAATGATGGTATCGAAACCCAAAAGCACATGCAGGGGCGCGTGCTACTGAATTACCAGTTGCAGGATGCTCAAGGTAAAGCGACCAGCTTAACTACCCCATTAACCAATGATGCCCACTTCTTCGTTCAGCCGAGCCTGATGCAATTAAGCGATCGCGGCCTGCCTATCCCCATCAGCAATATCGATCCGAAAAACAGCGGCAAAGAACTCACCTCCATCATTCAAGCGGGCTTTAATCTCGAACTGAAAAATGGTGACAACAATCGGCTTACGCCCGTTACCAAGATAGAGGAGAAGGATATCGCCGAGCTGTTTAACCGCTGGACGAGCCTTAAGTCCCTACTTGAGCAATCGCCTACCCTGCCCGTGCAGCTTGAGCCCCGCGTGGGTTATAGCACCAGCGCCCCCATGGATGAGCGGTTAATCTGGACGGTTGAACAAGTGAGCGACGATAGATTGCAGGCTTTGTTGCAGACTAAACAGCAACCGGGCGAAAACAGTCATCTTAAGGTTTACGGCAAGTTCGAGCTTAACCGTAAAACCGGTTGGTTAGAGAGCATGGCACTGTTTAAACAGGATGAACAGCGGGGTAAAACCTTTGTCCAGCGCATCGTTATGGCACCTAAGGATCGCCCCGATGTGATGAGCCTGCTTTGGTATGCCGATGACAACTACGATGCCGAGCGGGATATAGATGATAAGCAAAAAGAGCTTTATCCCATCAGCGATGTGCCGCGGGAATACAAGCCTATCGACAAGGCATTTATCCAATCCTTATTAGCTGATCACCAAGGGATTATTGATAATATTGGCGACTGGGGCAGCGATACTCCCGAGGAGATCCAACTGCGCTTTGTGCATGCCATGAGTCCGCAATATGTGGTCGGCAATATGCGCTATGAGGACATCACCGCCTTTGATGAGAGCGGAAAAGCGTTAGATCTCGACTTCTGGCAACACAGCACGGGGGCGGCGGTCAATTTCAGCCGCAACATTGAGTCGTCGACCAATATTATCGCCACGGGGTGGGATAACACCGCCGATAAACTCAAGCGGATAAGTTATATCAACGCTAAGCTCACCTTGGTTCCCGAGGCGAATAGCATCATCGATAAATCCTGGGACGAACTGCTCGCTACGCCCTATACCTTTGGCGATGCCAGCCTCACGATTCAGCCCCTAGATGCCAACGCTAAGCTATTTAAAGTAGTCATCAAGCAGAGCGACAGCCACAAGATCCACCTCGGTCTTCAGCAGTTAACAGGCAAAATGGCCTATGCCAGCCCCGAATCAGAATATCCTAAGTGGCTCACCCTGACCGATAAAGAACTGCTAACGGAATTGACCAGTGCCAATGATAGTCATCCGCTGACCACCAACGCACTGCTGCTTAAGTTAGACGAAATCCCAAAAACCTTAGTGTTAGTAACGAGTCAACCCCAACCTGAGCTCAGCCAAAGCAAGCAGATCCGTTTTGTTCCCGAAGCCGAGTACAACCAAAATCTTGCCAATCCCCTGAGCGAGTTTGGCAGCGTCAGCATCGGCGACCCCTTCTCGGATAAGCTGGCCTCGTCCAAGCCAGAAATCAGTGCGGTGAAAGATATAAAAACGGCAACTGAAAATGGCCACAACTTGTATATCCCCATGTCTGCCGCGTTAGCGACGGCCTGTAAGCCCGAAATAGAACAAGGCTTTAATGAAGGCACACAGACTGTGGCTTGGCAGTTTGTGCCCAATGGGCCCGAAGGCGCGGCTTACCATTTGATGACACCCGACCGCGTGCGCCAGTACTTCTACGATAAGCGCATTCAAGGCACTATCCATTGCAAAGGCGATATCCACTGGCAAACCTTGCCGCAATCTGTCACCGAGCGTCCTTGGTTAATCGATTTGCAAACCTGGCTGACCGATACGGGTTATGGCAAGGAGCCGAGCAAAGATTTACCCAATTACATTAGAGTCGAGAATGCTCAAGGCAAGCCACTAACGATTCGTTTGCCCGAAGAGACTGAGTATAGGATTGATGAGGTGCTGTTAGATGGCCGCTATTTAAGTGTCACAGGCGCCGCCGCTAAGGTGAGTTATATGACTATCTCCCAAGAAGCCGTCGATATTCCCTATGAATTCACCTTTAAACCTTTGCCTTAAGGAGCGGTTATGCGTCCATTTACTGTAAAACTGCTCCTAGGAGCGCTCGCCCTCATCAGTACCCATGCCAATGCGGAAAAGGTATTACTCGATGCCAATTGGAATGTCATAAAGGATGAAAAAAAGGCTCTGTACTATTTTGAGCAACCCGTTGATCAGACTGATGGTTACTACAAGATCGAGGTTTACTACAAAGAGAAGAATAGGCTTTTCTGCTCAACGGCCATCGCCGATAAAAATATTGGTAAGGCACTCACTAGCGAGCAATTTCGCGGACCTTATCAATGTAACTTCGACGATGGAAAACCCTACGAACAGGGCTTTCGTAACGCGCAAGGTCAGCTTGATGGCGTCATCAAAAAGTACATTGCCACGGGTCAGTTATATACTGAGTCACACTATGAAAATGGTGTGAAACAAGGCCTAGAAACGGGTTATTGGAATGGCGGCAATATCCGCTACAAAACCACCTTTAAAGATGGCCAAGAAGTCGGCATCAGCGAACATTTTGGACCAGAAGGTGAAGTCACCGCCAAAATCTGCCATGACCCTACCTGTGTGAGCCAATATTTTAACCTAGGCAAGCTCAATCGAGAGGAGCATAAGGTTGATGGTCTACTGCAAGGCACTGAGACCACTTGGGGGCTGAATGGACAAGTCATCTCGACCCAAGAGTGGTTTAAAGATAAAAAACACGGCGACTATTTCAGCTATTTTGACAATGGCAAGGTAGAGGAGCACTTCCAGTATCAACAGAATTATAAGGTCGGTGAGCAGCTTACTTATTTTGAAAATGGCCAGCTCAAATTAAAGGAAGTGACCAACGATAAGGGCGACGTCATCCAGTCCATCGAATACGATGACAAGGGTGTGATAAAACGCACCGCCGACAGCAAATACCAAGGTAATCGCTGGGTTTATCGCAAACAGCAGCGCTATCGCGACGGCCAATTGATTGAGACTCAAGAAGAGGACAAACTCAAAAACGGGTCGCTTTCTGAAACCTTCAAACAAGGCTTGTTAATCGAGCGTCAGGAGCTACTCAATAAGCAATTGAATGGCTTACAAATCAAATCCTTCGACTACAACGATGTCATCACCCTCACCCGTGAATATTATCAGGCGGGTAAGCGTGAAGGCGCCTATGAGACGGTAAAAATTGAGCCTGCCACGGGCAAAAGTCAGCTGGTAGAGCAAGGCCAGTATGCCAAGGATAAACAAGCAGGCACTTGGAAGAAATTTCAAGATGACGCCACTATCACCTATAGCCACGATGATAATGGCCAGCTCCACGGTGAATATCTCAACAAGACCAACTCAGGGCAGTTGCTTGAATCCATGCACTTTAAACATGGCAAACCCGATGGTTTAGTCCAGCGTTACGCCAGCAATGGCCAAGTGTACGAAAAAGGCGAATACCTTAATGAACTGCGCCAAGGCGATTGGGTATTCACCGATAACGAATTCCAATATCGCCCAAGCCCGAATCCTGAAAGACGCTCTTGGCATGGTCGCTTCGACAAGGGTAAGCAAGTCGGCCACTGGGAACTGCGTACAGTCGAGGATTATGTGCTTGAAATTGCTAGCTATGACGACCAAGGTAACTTGCATGGTAAGCAATACCAGTTTGAGAATAATGGCTCGATACAGGTGATTAATCATTACAATCACGGCCAGTTTTTAAATCAGGAAACACCGCCGCCCGTCTTACCCGTTGAAGATAGCGTGTTTCCTTTTTATTGACGAAAGCAAGTGGCGTTAAGCTGTTTAGCTTAACGCCAATCGCGTAAACTAACTCGCCGTGCACTCGGCCAAAGTGTACAGCATCAACATAGTGTAAACGTTAGGATTCTTATACTGGCCGCCCATTGCGCGGCCCTAAGATCCACAGCAAGGGATCAGCATGTACAACTCGCCATTTCGCTTTATTAGCCTCGCCATTGCCGGGAGCAGCCTAGTCGGCGTCCATGCTCAGGCGGCGCAAAACCTCTCCTCCATGATGGTCGAAATTCGCCAGCAGGACGGTATTCCCAGCTATTACAATCTCGCCACGGGCATGCCCTTAAATGGTGATATCGCCATCGTTCGCGATAACCAAGGTTATACTTTAGGGCAATTTTCGCAGGGGATACCGAATGGAAAATGGCAAGTATTTCATAGTAATAACAGCAGAATTGTCGAAGGTAACTATCAACTCGGTTACCAAGATGGCACCTGGCGACTGTTCGACTTAGATGGCGCCATGACCGAGGAGCAGCAATTTGCCAAGGGGGTTCCGGTTGGCGAATGGAAGGAATTTAGCGCCACGGGCAATGTTACCCAAAGCACCCTCTATAAAAATGGCCAAAAGTCCCAAGTAAAACGTTTCTTCCCGAGTGGCAAATTACAGGCGCAAGAAAGCTACCTCGATAACCTTCGCCACGGTAAATGGGAAAGCTTTTATGAAAACGGCACTCTATCCCAAAGCCAAACCTACGCTAATAACCAACTCTCAGGCCCCTACCTCGAGCAAAATGCCGAGGGTCAAGTCGTTGTAAGTGGCCGCTTCGATGCCGATGGCCGCCGCCAAGGTTTATGGGAAACCTTTTTCGACGATGGCACTAAGGCCAGTGCCAGCCAATTTAATCTCGATAAACTCGAGGGTGAAGAACGCACCTTTTATCCCAATGGCGAACTGGCAAGCCTGTGCCACTATCAAGCCGGGCTTCGCCACGGTAAATGCCAACAATTCAACGAACTGGGCAAACTCCAAGTGGAGGAGCAATACCTCAACGATGTACTAGAGGGACGCCAGCAATACTTTAACCTTGAGGGTGTGCTGACCAGCGATTTGAACTATAAGCAGGATATGCTCGCTGGCACGCAAAAGTATTTCCATCCCAACGGCCAACTGAAAGAGCTGCGAACCTATCAGAACTCGCAACTGGCCGATAATGGTCAATACCCCTTGCATGGCCCATCTGAGCGTTATGATGCGGACGGTAATCTTATCGAAAAAAGCAGCTACAACATGGGCTTGAAAGATGGGTTATTTGAACGCTATAACGGCGGTAAACTGCAAACCGCAGAGGTATGGAAGCTAGGTCAACGGGACGGAGAATTCCGTCGTTACCACACTAATGGCCAGCTCCGCAGCTTAGATGTGTACGTCGATGGCAAACTCACTGGCCGCTCCGAATCCTACTATGAGGATGGCTCGGTGAATGAACGCGGTGAGCGCATCGAAGGCGCGTGGGTCGGTAAATACGAATCCTTTTACGACAATGGCAAGCCAAGAGAACTCGCCCACTATCCCCACACGAAAGCGGATAACAGCAATAGCTATCCCCTCGATGGCCACTTTAGTCGTTGGTACTACAATGGCGATCTCAATGAGGAAGGAGATTATCAAAGCGGCGTAAAAGAAGGACTGTGGATCCAATATCAACAGGGGCAAAAACAAAAAGAACAGACCTTTGTTAACGGCAAACTCAATGGCAATTATGCCGAGTATTACCAAGGTCGCCGCCGCGTCACTGGCCAATATGAGGATAATCAAAAAACTGGTCTCTGGATTGATTACCGCTATGAAGCCAAAGACCCAACCTATGGCGCGATCCCCGAGGGCAATATCAGTCAGAAAACCCATTGGAAGGATAATAAACGTAACGGCACAAGCGAGTACTACAGCTTTAAGCAAGTGGTTTATCGTTTAGAAACCTATGATAACAATGATAAAACGGGCACCTATGCCGAATATTATCCTAACAATGGCCAGCTCAAACTGAGCGGCACTATGGATAAAGGTCAGCAAACAGGACTGTGGGAAAGCTGGTATGAGGATGGCATTTTAGCCGCCAGCAGCGAATTTTTAGATAATCAGCAGCATGGCAGCAGCAAAGAGTATTACAGCAATGGCCAGCTCAAACTCGAAGCCCAATACACTAAAGGCGAACTCGACGGCGAGCGCAGGGAATACCACCAAAATGGTAAACCTAAACTGAGTGAAACTTGGCTAAAAGGCCAGAAGGAAGGCAATGCCAGCTATTACCACACCAATGGCAAACTCGCCGAACAAGGCTCTTACCTTAAGGATCGCAGGGAAGGTTTATGGCAACAGTTTTGGCCCAATGGCGAAAAACGCAGTGAAGGCAGCTATATCGCCGACCGCCAAGCAGGGGATTGGAGCCACTACGATCAGCTCGGTAAGTTGATTAATACCGAGCATTTCTAATAGCTTACCGTTTCGATTCAACCCTCAGTGTTTAAAGATTGCTGAAGCTGCCTGTTTACGGTCAGCTTCAGCAATCACCTTAGGCTGTCATTTATGCTGTATGGCCGCCTTTCGCGTTGGCAGTAAAACGCATCCCAATAACAAACCACTCCCTAAACCACCTAGGTGCGCGGCATTATCCACACCGCCAAAGAGCCCCATCACAAGACTTGCAGTAACAAATAGGGTCAGATTCAGGGCGAGTGGCATATTGTCCGCCAAGGGCAATAAGCCTAACCAAATCCACATGATCAACACCCCAAATAATCCCATAATGGCGCCCGAGGCACCGATACTGATCATCGCCTCATACCAGCTAATACTGGCAATACTCGCCACTAAACCACAACATAAGTAGACCCCGAGTAAACGCCATTTACCCAGCAGAGGCTCCAAAAACATCCCCGCAAAAAACAGCCCATATAAATTAAAAACCAAATGCATCAGGCCGCCATGCAAAAACACATTACTGAGTAAACGCCAAACTTGCTGCTCAAGCACCAACTGCCGAAGGTTTGCACCCCAATCGAGTAACACGCTGTTTGGAAAAGCGATAAAGTGTTGACTGGCAAAGGCCATCAATACAAATATCAAGCTGTTGATATAGAGCAAGATAGGCGTGATAACAAAGCCCTGCCGAGGTTTAAATTCGGCTAAAAAGCCATACAGCTCCGCCTTAGGTTTTTCTAGGCTTAGCTGTGCCGCCTTAGACGCCTGTGTTTCATCCAGCTTTAACATCAGACTCATCAACAACCACAGAATGGCCCCAAAGCTTAACCAAGCGATAATCCACGCCAGTTTATGACCATTACGCGCCTCGAAGGGTTGATTCACTGGCATCAAGACGGTTTGATACCCCTCGAAGTAGACTGAGCTTTTTTGGGCTGCGGTGAGTAACTGACTGTAACGGTTCGACGGGCCGATACGGTCAAGATAGATAAAGTCATCAGGATTTAAGGCATTAAACTCTTGTTGGCTATGATGAATAAACTCTTGAAATAGCGCTTCTTTCTCCTGTTGTTCGAGTCGATTACTGATCGTTTTCTCATAAACTTTGCCATACCATGCCAAGGCCTTAGCACCGACCCGCCAACTCTCGTTACGTTTAGCGAAAATTGGCATCGCAATATACAGACTCATGCGCAGCTCACTGTTGCCCTTGCCTATGGGCTCAATATTGCGCTGCACCCCTATGTGTTTTTTGTCGATATAAAACTGATTTAATTGGTAATACTTGGTCTGCGGCTGATGCAATAGTGCATTGATGGACTCGAGTTGAGTCAACTTGCCCGTTGCGCTATTAAGGTATTCCTGCGCCACGATAGTGGGTACGGCCAGCAACAGCACGGCAATCACAAAATAGATAAAACGGCTATTACTCTTGGTAAAACGGAATAACTTAAGCCGAGGTCTTAAGTAGAAAAACAGTAAGGGCCAAGGCAATATCAGCGGCAACCAGAAATTGATAATCGATTCGTCAATGCTCAGCAGTTGGAACTCGATAATCAACAACCAATGGAGCAAGCTGTAACCTAAGACAAATAGCAGGCTGAGCAGTATAAAGGGCACATAGATCAACTGGAGTTTTTTTAAGATTAACGCCACACGCATATCATCCTTGAGAGAAAAATCCCGCCAATGATACGGCGTATCGCCACACAACGCACCCTTAGCGGGATGATTGCTTGGTTTTATACCAATCACATTAAATATCTAATCAGTTCAGAGCCTCACAGGCATCTCAATCCAAGGCGCATTGACGAAGAAATGGTTATTCCCTTTTAAGTCAATGTAACACGGGAGTGAGATGCCAGTGAGACTCCCCAAGGGCGGGGTTAAACGTACTTTATACTGCGTTTAAGGCTTTCGACAGAGCGCCACTATGCCTTCAAGCCTTCGCCTTGTCTAAAGCCCGTTTAACTCCCGCTGAATGAACAGATATTTAATACGATTGGTATTAGTGAAGCCAATCAATCCCCTACAACAAAAGTGCTAGAAAAATGACAACAAAAAGGCCAGAACGATTCTGGCCTTTTTGTTGAGTGGATAAGCAATTAATGCATGCTTAGGTCTCGCTGACTTTGGCAAACTGCTGTTGGCTGCGCTGCTTTTTATACTGCTTAGCTTCGGCTGGGATAGGAGTCACTTTGCCTGTTTCTAACCAGTTACGTAAACGGTTGGCATCCGCCATATGGGTGTATTTACCATAGGCATCGAGTACCACAAAGGCCACTTGGCGTTTAGCCATTTCGGTACGCATTACTAAACAATGGCCTGCTTCATTGGTAAAGCCGGTTTTAGTGAGATGAATATTCCAGTTATCTTTGTAAACCAAACGGTTAGTGTTTCTAAAGTCGAGGCTGTACTTAGGTTTACCAAAGGTGACGGTTTTCTTTTCGGTCGAGCTTAACTGACCTAACATGGGATAGCCTTCGCTGGCCTTGAGTAACACCACCAGATCGCGGGCACTCGAAACGTTTTTCTCTGACAGCCCAGTCGGCTCCACATAACGAGTATTCTTCATACCTAGGGCTTTAGCCTTAGCGTTCATCGCCTTAATAAAGGCCTTATGACCACCGGGATAATGGTGGGCAAGACTCGCCGCAGCACGGTTTTCTGATGACATTAATGTCAGCAATAACATATCTTTACGGCTAATTTCACTGCCGATACGCACTCGAGAGTAGACACCGCGCATTTCCTTAGTGTCATTGATATTGATGGCAAGCTTTTCATCCATAGGCAACTTAGCATCTAAGGTCACCATGGCGGTCATCAGTTTAGTCACTGAGGCAATGGGCCTTACGGCATCGGGATTACTGGAATAGAGAATTTCGTTGGTTTTTAGATCCACCACCAGCGCACTATTGGCGGCCACTTCCTGCTGTTTTGCAGGGGCTTTTTTCGCCGTGGCGGTGCTTTTTGTAGTGACAGAAGCCGAATCGGCAGAATGCGCTGTCGCGGCAACAGTTAAACTGCTGCATACCAAGATAAAACTACCAAGCAGAGAAGGGATCTTCATGTAGATTTCACTGAGTCGTTAAAATAAGTCGAATGTGCTACGCACAAGGTTGAAGCTAAGTATAAGAGGTCTGTGGAAAAAGGAATAGAATCCCCATCGACTTTTATCAGTAATATCAGCACTTTTTACATTAAAAAATGAATGAAAAATAACAGCGTAAAACATTAGCATAAATGAATAACTAAGCAGCGCGATCCATAGGCATAGCCACTAGCAGTAACTAAACCTATAAAATCACTTTTTTATAGTGAAATGATTCAAAAGCTTTACACATAAAAATATCACAGCCATAAAAAAACCAGCCATTAGGCTGGTTTTTTTATGATTGCTTTATGCGCTGTTGGGGCTAACGTTTAATCAACAACCCCAATAAGGCTTAGGCTTGTGGGCGCATTGCTGGGAACAGGATCACGTCACGGATAGTGTGAGTGTTAGTGAATAGCATCACTAAACGGTCGATACCGATACCTTGACCCGCTGTTGGTGGTAAACCGTGTTCCAGTGCAGTGATGTAGTCTGCATCGTAGAACATGGCTTCGTCGTCACCCGCGTCTTTCGCATCAACCTGCGCCTTAAAGCGGCTGTCTTGGTCTTCAGCATCGTTTAACTCGCTGAAACCGTTAGCGACTTCACGGCCACCGATGAAGAATTCAAAACGGTCAGTGATGAAGTGATTGTCATCGTTACGACGTGCCAGTGGCGAAATGTCCGCTGGGTAGCCAGTGATGAAAGTCGGTTGCATTAGCTGCCATTCAGCGGTTTCACCGAAGATTTCTTCTAATAACTGACCACAGGTCCAAAACTTCTCGATCTTGATGCCTAGGCTGATCGCCAGTTCACGCATGAATTCAAGATCTTTCACTTGCTCGTAGGTCATGGCTTGGATAGTTGCGTTGTCAGGATTGTACTTCTGAATCGCTTCTAACATGCTTAAACGGGCATATGGACCACCGAAATCAACAGTGTGCTCGCCGTATGGCATTTGCGCGCTGCCTAACAGTTCAATCGCGATAGAGCTTAACAGTTCTTCGGTTAAGTCCATCAGATCTTTGTAGTCTGCATAGGCCATATAGAATTCCATCATAGTGAATTCTGGGTTATGGCGTGGCGACAGACCTTCGTTACGGAAGTTACGGTTGATTTCGAACACACGCTCAAAACCACCTACCACTAAACGCTTGAGGTATAACTCTGGCGCGATACGCAGGTACATTGGCATATCCAGCGCATTGTGGTGAGTGATAAATGGACGGGCTGAAGCGCCGCCTGGGATCACGTGCATCATTGGAGTTTCAACTTCCATGAACTCTTTTTTGATCATGAAGTTACGGATAGCAGCAACCACTTTTGAACGCATAACGAAGGCTTGACGAGATTCTTCGTTAACGATTAAGTCCACATAACGTTGGCGATAACGAGTTTCTTGGTCGGTCAGGCCGTGGAATTTTTCTGGCAGAGGACGCAGTGCTTTAGTCAGCAGTTGGTACTCTTCCATGTTCACGTACAGATCGCCTTTACCAGACAAGTGCAACTGACCCGTTACGCCGATGATGTCACCGATATCCAGACCTTGGTATTTATCCTTCAGATCCGCTTGAACGCCCTTTTCAGCGTAAGCTTGGATACGACCAGACACGTCTTGGATCACCAGGAATGGGCCACGTTTTGCCATGATACGGCCAGCGATGCTGGTTTTAAAACCTAAGGCTTCGAGTTCTTCCTTAGTGTTTTGACCGTATTTTTCCTGCAACTCAGCCGCTTTGTGGGTGCGACGGAAAGTATTAGGGTGAGCATTAGCGCTGCAGTTCGGGCGAATGCTTTCTAGCTTGGCACGACGCTCGGCAATCAGTTTGTTTTCATCTTGTACTTGTTCAGTCATCTTATTTCTCGTCTATACCTTTGAATTAATTACAGCCCTGATTTCAAACTGGCTTCGATAAACTTGTCCAGATCGCCATCGAGTACCGCTTGGGTATTGCGCGTCTCCACGCTAGTGCGTAAGTCTTTAATACGGGAATCATCTAATACATAAGAACGGATCTGGCTGCCCCAACCGATGTCAGACTTGGCATCTTCGGCGGCTTGCTTTTCCGCATTTTGCTTATGCATTTCTAATTCGAACAGTTTGGCTTTTAACTGTTTCATCGCCGAATCTTTGTTCTTGTGCTGTGAACGGTCGTTCTGGCACTGCACTACCGTGTTGGTCGGTAAGTGGGTAATACGTACCGCAGATTCGGTTCGGTTAACGTGCTGACCACCCGCTCCCGAGGCGCGGTATACATCGATACGTAAGTCAGCAGGATTGATATCGATGGTGATATCGTCATCAATCTCTGGGTAAACGAATACCGAGCAGAAAGAGGTATGGCGACGACCCGATGAGTCGAATGGCGATTTACGCACTAAACGATGCACGCCCGTCTCGGTACGTAACCAACCGAAAGCATACTCACCGGTGAATTTAATGGTCGCGCCCTTAATACCGGCGACGTCACCGTCGGTGACTTCCATCAGCTCAGGGCTGAATCCGTGGGCTTCGCCCCAACGCAGGTACATACGCAGTACCATGTTGGCCCAGTCTTGCGCCTCAGTACCGCCACTGCCCGATTGAATGTCTAAGTAACAATCGGAGGCATCATGTTGACCAGAGAACATACGGCGGAATTCGAGTTCGGCCAAACGGCTCTCTAAATAATCCAGCTCTTTGGTGGTTTCATTGAAGGTGTCTTCGTCTTCTTCTTCGATGGCAAGCTCTAGCAGACCTTCAACGTCTTCGAGACCAGCGTCCATATCATCGATAGTTTTGACTACGGCTTCGAGGCTGGCGCGCTCTTTACCTAGGGCTTGAGCACGTTCTGGCTCGTTCCACACCTCAGAACTTTCAAGTTCACGGCTGACTTCTTCTAGACGCTCATGCTTAGCATCGTAGTCAAAGATACCCCCTAAGAAGCTGCGTACGCTCGGCAAGCTCCTTAATTTTGAATTTTACTGGATTAACTTCAAACATGGATTTTCAACTTCGCTTTATTTTTGCCGTTTCAATGGATTTTCCATCAAAGGAGGCGGCGATTAACAGTATTTGCAACCGCGCATTTTAACCTAACAACGGCTGTAAACCTAGGGCGTGTTGACACTTCAGGGCGATTTTATCAGCCTAAAAAGCACCGCTGGCGCCAGCAGATTAACAGACAATGCCGAGTTAAGACTGTGATCCTACATGAAATAACCCGTTTAACGCCGCGTTCAAACATAAATTTGAGCAAGCTAAACAGTGATAATCACTAAAAACCTCAAAGGATTAAGCAAGATACAGATAAATCAAATGCAAAACACCAAGCAAATCACAACTTTCCACCAGCAAACCTTCATCAGCGCACAGTCTGGTACGGGATTGTGATGACAACAGCAATTTAGCGTCAAACTTCCCCAGCCCATAAGCGTCTTCTAAAGCGCTCTAGTTATACTCAAACCCACCTTAAGCCTGCCGCTTTACGCCAATGCAGCAAGTACCCTACAAATATAAAAGGCCTTGGGATGATAGAACTTAACATCGACAATCACAGCGTCACGGCCGAGCCGAGCGAAACCCTATTACAGGCGGCCCGTAAGGCGGGCATAGCCATTCCGAGTCTGTGCGAACCAACGGATGCGACACGGCAATTAGGCGCAGCGCCTAACGCCGATAAACAGGACTGCAACCTCTGCTTAGTGCAAATCGAAAACACCGATGCCAGCCTGCGCTGCGTAAAAGCCTGTGAAACGCCCGCCGAAGCGGGCATGAAGGTCATCACCCAATCGGCATATTTAACCAAACAGCGCCAAGCCGCACTGAGCACAATTTTAACTGACCACTTTGCCGACTGTGAGGCGCCCTGCCAGCAGGCCTGCCCCGCGGGCGTCGATGTGCAAACTTACCTGTACCACATTGCCCAAGGTGACCATACCCAAGCCATTAAAGTCATTAAAGACACCCTGCCGCTGCCGCTGTCGATTGGCCGAGTCTGCCCCGCATTTTGCGAAACTGAATGCCGCCGCGGCCTCGTCGATGACCCCATTGCCATTCGTCAACTTAAGCGCCACGCCGCCGATTTAGACTTGGCCGACGATGAACAAGGCGGCTGTTATCAACCACCACGCCTCGCGGATACGGGCAAAAAGATTGCCATTATTGGCGCGGGCCCAGCAGGATTAAGCGCGGGTTATTACCTATCAAACCAAGGGCATCATGTTGAGATTTTTGAAGCTATGCCCAAGGCGGGCGGGTGGCTGCGCTACGGGATCCCCGAATACCGTTTACCCAAGGCAATTCTCGATAAAGAAATCGAGCTGCTGTGCCGCAATGGGTTAACCATTCATACGGATACTCGCCTCGGCCATGAAATTCATTTAGCCCAACTGGTCGCTGATTTCGATGCTGTGTGCCTTGCCATCGGCGCCCAAAAGGCGGTGCCGATGAACTACAAAGGCTCAGAACTTGCGGGCTGTTACCTTGGGGTGGATTTTCTTAAGGATCATTGCCTCGACAAACAATTGAAGTTGGGCAAAAAAGTCGCCGTGATTGGTGGCGGCAACACCGCCATCGACTGCGCCCGCACCGCCGTGCGCGAAGGCTGCGATGTCACCTTAATCTACCGCCGTACCCGCGCCGAAATGCCCGCCGAAGCCTACGAAGTGCACGAGGCCGAGGTTGAAGGCGTCAAATTCCACTTTTTAACCAATCCCATTGAAAATCATAGCGATGCCAATGGACAGGTAGAAGCTGTCACCTTCAGCAAAATGGCGCTCGGCGAAGCCGATGCCTCGGGCAGACGCGCGCCCGTGGACACTGGGGAAACCTTTACCGAGACCTTCGATACCGTTATCGCCGCCGTCTCCCAAGCGCCGGATCTGAGTTTTATGCAGGATCCTATGGGGCAACTCAGTCATGGCGAACTGGCGCTGAGCCGCTGGAACACCCTGATAGGCTGCGAGCAAACCATGTCATCGGGAGTCGAAAAACTGTTTGTGATGGGCGATGCCCGCCGTGGCCCCGCGACTGCCGTCGCCGCGATTGGCGATGGCCGTAAAGCGGCCATCGCTATTGATAAGATGTTAAAAATTGGCCTTAGCTGCGATTTACATGCCCATGAGTTTAACTCGGTCAAAAGCATTCCAAGCGCCCTCATTCCAAACGCCCTAAAGCAAACCGAAACAAGTTCAAAAGCAGGATCAACGCTTTATCCCCATACGCCGCGTCAGCCCCGCTTGAAGATGCCCGAACTCACGGCGCTGCAACGGCTACTGAATTACAGTGAAGTCGAGTTAGGTTTTCCCGCAGATGCCGCCATGCAAGAGGCGGCGCGCTGTCTCGAATGCGCCTGTCAGGCCAATACCGACTGTAAGCTGAGGGATTACGCCACGGATTACGGTGTCGAGTCCAAACGCTTAGCCACTGAAAATGCACGGCATTTCAGTGTTGATAAGAGCGCGCCCTTTATTCAATTCGATGCTAATCGCTGTATTAGTTGCGGTAAATGCGTCGATGTGTGTCAGCAGCAGAGTGGCCACTGCGCCATCCAATTTAGCCAAGATTCCTATCAGGCGCTGCCGCAGGAAATAAGTCAAAACCTTGAGCGCCGCGCGCCGAGAGTCGGCTTTAATGCGAGCATGGCCGATAGCCAGTGTGTGCAATGTGGTAACTGTGTACAGGTTTGTCCAACGGGCGCACTGGTCGATGCTCGGGATAAACGCCAAGGCGATAGCACAGAGTTAAAAACCGCCTCGACAATTTGTACTTACTGCGGCGTGGGCTGTCGTCTCGACCTTAAAATCGACCCCAACGCCAATCGCATTCGTCATATCGAAGGCAATAAGGACTCGGTCGTTAACCAAGGCATGCTGTGTGTTAAGGGACGTTTTGGCTTCGATTTTATTCACAGCGACAAACGTCTCACTACGCCACTGATCCGTAAAAATGGCGAGCTGCAACCGAGTAGCTGGCCCGAAGCCATCGCCTATGTGGCAAAACGCTTAACCGAAATAAAACAAAAAGATGGCAGCAATGCCCTCGCCAGTCTCGCCTCGGCCAAGGCCACCAACGAAGATAACTTTGTGCTGCAAAAGTTTGTCCGCAGCGTTCTTGGCACCAACAATATCGATCACTGCGCCCGCCTATGCCATTCATCGACGGTAACAGGCTTGCAGCAGAGTATTGGTAGCGGCGCCATGACCAATGATATTCCGAGCATTAAGGACTCGGACGTCATCTTTATTTTAGGGTCGGATACCACCTGCGCCCATCCGATTATCGCCTCGAAAATTCAGCAGGCGGTGATACAGCACGGCGCGCGTTTGCTGGTTGCCGATCCGAAGCGGGTTGGCATTGCTGAAAAGGCCGAGCTGTATGTCGCCCACAGACCGGGGACGGATGTGATGCTGCTCAACGCCATTATGGCGGAAATTATTCGTAACGATTGGCAGGATAAAGCCTATATCGCCCAGCGTACCGAAGGCATTGAGGCCCTCTATGCGGAGTTAGCCAAGGAGGATTACTCCCTCGAAAACGCGGCGCTCATCACGGGCGTAAAAGCCGAAGACATTGCCCGCCTCGCGCGCACCATAGGCACGGCGCAAAAGACCGCAGTTTACTACGCCATGGGTATCACTCAGCATACGACGGGGCACGATAACGTCACGGCTATCTCTAATTTGCAGTTACTTTGCGGCAATATTGGTGTGTCAGGCGCGGGGATTAATCCACTTCGCGGCCAGAGTAATGTCCAAGGTGCCTGCGACATGGGCGCACTGCCCAACTATTTTAGCGGTTACCAAAAGGTCACGGATATTCATGCCAGAATGCGCTTCGAAGACCACTGGCAAACGCCGTTATCGAGGGAGATTGGCGTCACCGCAACCCATATGATGCACGATATTGCCAAGGGTAAAATTAAAGCCTTGTATGTGATGGGCGAGAATCCCGTACTCAGCGACCCCGACCAAGCCCATGTACTTAATGCATTGAGCAAAATCGAGTTCTTAGTGGTGCAGGATATCTTTTTAACCGAGACGGCCGAGCTTGCCCATGTGGTCTTGCCCGCCGCCGCATTCGTGGAAAAACGCGGTCACTTTACCAATACCGAGCGTCGGGTACAGCGACTCGAGCAAGCGCTTGCCTCACCGGGTGAAGCCTTGCCCGATTGGCAGATAGTGCAAGCGGTCGCTAACGCCATGGGCGCTAACTGGGATTATGCCAACGAAGAAGCTATCTGGCGCGAGATCAACGAGCTTACTCCGCAGTATCGCGGTATTCGCTGGGACAGATTAAGTGCCAATGCCGAAGGTCAAATCTCCCAAGGGATTCAATGGCCCTGTCCGGATGAAACCCATCCTGGGACGCCGATTATGCACCAAAGCCAATTCACTCGAGGCTTAGGCTTATTTACGCCCGTCAGTTATCGCCTGCCCGCTGAGATGCCCTGCAACGAGTATCCACTAACGCTATCGACGGGGCGGTTATTGGAACAATTCCACACGGGTACACTCACCCGTAAAACACCTGGGCTGGATTTACTCGGCGCGCCTAAGGTAATGATTTCTGTCTATGATGCGGAGCAATTGGGGATAAACAATGGCGATAAACTTCGCCTCACCACCCGCCGCGGAAAGATTGAAATCGATGCCTTTGTGACTAAACGCGCCCAAGCTGGGGTGCTGTTCCTGCCGTTCCATTTTGTGGAAGCAGCAGCGAATAAACTCACCATCAATGCCTTAGATCCTGTGGCTTATATTCCCGAATATAAGGTCTGCGCGGTCAGGGCTGAAAAGGTGACTGCAATCGAGAGTGAACCAGCCTAGGACTGCATAGCAAGCATAAAATTAAGCCCAAAGATGAACATAAAAAACGGGAGACACTGTCTCCCGTTTTTATTCGCTAGCTTAATTAACTGCTTAATTAACTTGCTTAATTAGCCGAGTTAAATCTTAAACTGCCCTACTAATTTACCCAGGTTAACCCCTTCCTGGGACACGGTTTGGCTCACCTTGGCCGCATCTTCACTGGAGTGCAGCAGCTCGTTAACGATCTCTTGTATGGCATAAACGTTACGGTTGATTTCTTCGGTCACAGAGCTTTGCTCGGTCGCCGCCGTCGCAATTTGGGTACTCATATCATTAATCGCGGTTACCGCCGATGTCACAGAGCCTAAGCTTTCCGAAATAGCGCGGGAAGAATCCACCGAGCGCACGCAGCTCTGCTGGCTCTCGTCCATGGTTTTGACTGCCAAGGCCACCAGCTTATGGAGTTCTGAAAGCATTTCATTGATTTCTAAGGTGCTTGCCTGAGTCCGGCTGGCAAGATTACGCACTTCATCGGCCACCACGGCAAAGCCACGGCCTTGCTCACCGGCGCGGGCTGCTTCAATCGCCGCGTTAAGGGCCAGCAGGTTGGTTTGCTCGGCAATGCCACCAATCACAGACAAGACACTGTTAATCTTTTGCGATTGCTCGCTTAGGGACTTAATGCTGCCCGCGGCATTATTAATTTGCGCCATTAGACCTGCAATCTCTTCGAGTGAGGCATCGACGCAGCGCTGCGCATTAGCCACATCACCTGTAGCAGCTTGGGTCGCCTCGGCCACTTGGGTGGTATTTTGCGCCACTTCACTGGCGGTAGATGACATCTCGGTAATTGCCGTCACCACTTGGTCTGTCTCGTTGTTGTGGCTCAGCAGTTGGCTCGACATCACTTTGGTTTGATCATGAATCGCATTCGCGGCGGATTTCACCTTAGCCGTGGCGTTGGCCACATCGCCAATAATGGTTTGTAGCTTATCGACGAATAAGTTAAAGGCTTGACCTAACTGAGCAATTTCATCCTCGCCCTTCACGCTTAAGCGTTTAGTTAAATCCCCTTCTCCCTTGGCGATATCGTTCAGACTATCCGCCATATTTTTAATCGGCACCACCATACGATGGGCTGCAACCATAATGATAAAGGCCGTGATCCCCGTCAGCACGAGAGCAATTAACAGGATCATGAAGGATTTATCGGCCATTTGTTCGGTCACGGTTTGGCGGTAATCCTCCACCACGGCTTCGATATCGTCGATATAGGCCCCAGTACCGAGCATCCAGTCGGTCCCGGGAACCATCATCACGTAGCTAATCTTCTCGATTTGCTCGTTGGTATTGGGCTTTTGGTAGTAATAGGAAAAGTTACCGTCGCCGCGTTTGGCCGCATCCAACAAACCGACGATGATCTTAGTACCGCGAGGGTCTGTCATATCGATTTTGTTTTGACCTTCGAGATTCGGCATTAAGGCATGGAAAATGTTTTTACCTTGGGAATCATAAATAAAGAAATAACCGGCACTGCCAAAACGAATATCACGTAGGGCTTGGTTCACATTGCCTTGGTCCTTGAGGGACAGTTGATACTGCACGATCCCGGCGGCAATTTCGGTCGCTTCTTTGATTTGTTGTTTACGTTCGCCAACCAGTTTCGTCCTAAAGGTCACTACTTCTTCCGCGAGGGATTCTTGTTCGACATAGTAGGAAACAGTCATGAGCACTAACAGGGTCAAAATGAGGGGAAACAAAGACAACAGCAATAATTTATTACGCAGGCTTAAATTCGACATGCTTGCTTACTCCAGGGTGATCGAGCTTATATTTTTTTATATTTTCAAAGTATAGCCAAAACGGTGCAACATCTTTGGGTTTAACTTAACAAATATTGTATTAATTTGCGCCAGCCAGCATGTCGAAAATTGAGTTTAACCAAGTAATATCAATCCGATACCGCATACGCTAAAGCCAAGGACCAGCAGTACCATCTGCGGTTTAAAGAGTTTTAATGCACCAAAACCCAGCAGAACTACGGCCATATCCATGGCAGATAACACGCCTTGAGTAAACACGGGTTGATACAGTGCCGCCGCCAATAATCCCACCACACAGGCATTCACGCCCGAGAGCATGCCGGCAATCTTGGGTCTGGCGGCAATAGCATGCCAACTCTTTAAACCCACCAGCATCAATAAAAATCCCGGTAAAAAGATAGCTACAGTTGCAATGGCGGCACCGACAAAGGGATTGTCTAGCATCATCTCGGCGCCAAGGAAGGTGGCAAAGGTAAACATAGGCCCAGGCACGGCTTGGGCAAAGGCGTACCCTGTGAGAAAACGATCGCCGCTCATCGTATCACCCACCGCAGTTTCAAGCAGTGGCAGCACCACATGGCCGCCACCAAAGACTAAGCTCCCCACACGAAAGAACTCGCCAAAGATCCCCGCCTCGGCGCCGAGGTTAATGGCAAAAAAACTCGCCGCAAACAAGGCGATAAATATAGCGAGGCTCAGGTAATTTAATCGAACAGGTTCAGGTTTTTGTGATTCGCTCTCACTCGCACTGAGGAATGATAAGCCTAAGAGAGCGGCAAGAATTAACAATACAATTTGGGTCCACAAAAACGGAAAAATCAAAATCGCCGCGGCGCTGCCAAGCATAACTAGACGGGCGGCTTGACGTTGGCAAAACTGCTTAAACATCGCCAGCACAGCATCTGCAACCACTACGACCGCCAGCAGTTTCAAGCCATGGATGATGCCCTGCATATATTCATTGCCTAACCAGGCCGCGGTTGTCACGGCCAGCAGATACATCAACACAAAGGAAGGTAAGGTAAATCCGGCAAAGGCCGCAATGGCGCCTAAAAGCCCACCGCGGTGGTAACCAATGGCAAATCCTACTTGGCTCGACCCTGGTCCCGGCATAAATTGGCTTAAGGCGACCAAGCTGGCATAGCGTTTATCATCGAGCCAGCCGAGTTCGTTAACAAAGGTTTGTCGAAAATAGCCGATATGCGCCGCAGGTCCACCAAAACTCATCAACCCAAGGGAAAAAAAACGTAAGAATATCTGCAGCATAAGCTTTGCCTTTCGATGCATAAAGTGAGCAAGATTATGCCACTAAAAAGACAATTTAATGAAAGTGAAATGTGAAATCTTCGAAGTATCGCGGATTCCATAAACAAAAAAGCCAGCAAAATCCATTTGCCGGCATCCTAAATTCAGGATAAATATCAATTGACTAGGAAGTCAAACCCATGATTAGTGAGTTTTTCTTCTTCTGATCAATGCCCCGAGAGCCAGTAGCATAGATAAACCACCTAATGCACCACCGCTGCTATCTTTAGCTGGTGTTTCTGGTGTAGTCGGTGTCACTGGAGTGGTCGGTTCAACACCATCGGATTCAACGGTCAGCATAAAGCTGGTGCTCGCTGCATCGGCAGGGTTTTCCACATCACTTACCGTCACTGTGACTTCTACGTCGCCGTGGAAGTTAGCTTCTGGTGTAATTGTGATGGTTGAACCTGAAGTATTGCCATTCACTACAGCGCTGATGTGCTCTCCGGTTACGGTGATCTTGTTCACGCTGTTTTGCTCATCGGCAAACACGACCTTAAGACCTTCTAGGCTAGTGTTTTCCGCGATCGTTTGGTCGGCAATCGCACCAATACTGATATTGGACGGCACAGTTACACTGTGGCTCATGCTGATGTCGGCCATACCTTCAACTTGGCTAACCGCATCAACCGTCAACACTTGGCCTGCGGCGTTATTTTTCACGGTAGTCCATGCAGTCACTTCAAACTGTGACGACTCTGGGCCAACGTAGTCATAACAAATCACTAAACCGTTGTGGATTTTGTCCTTCAGATTATTGAAGGCATATTGCTCACCTAGGTACTTCTGCAGTGGACCATAGGCATATAGACCGCCTTGGAAGCCTTGCAGACCAATAGAACCACGGTCATCTTGAGAACCAAAGTTGATATTGTCGTAAGCCATCATCAATTCGTATTCACCATCACCGAAGCGAGTGTTAGCGTTGAAGATCAGCTCGAAGTCGAACCTATCATCCTTCTCTTCCCATTGGTAAACACGGTTTGCATCGTATCCTAAAGGCTTATAAGAACGAGCATTATCGTATTCCAAAATACCCCAACCGCTTGGTGTACTCGCGATAGAGATACCCGCACGTTCAGTAGTCTTATTAATCAATGGCACACTCAGAATATCTTGAGTTGCCCCCGCACCTAGACCAAATCCACGCCACAGCATACCGATAGAAGCGTATGGGAAGCTGTTGTACGGGAAGATGTCATGGTATGGGTAGAAGAATGGCTGATTTTGGAATAAGGACACGATACCGTGACCACGAATATCCAAGTGGTTCTGCTTCCAAACGTTGATGCTATCTTTGTTGTTGTACAGGTGGAAACTGTCATAGGCACCATTAAAGACGGTACTGATTGGTAAGGTAATACCGTTGCGATACAGGATATTATTATCCTTACCACTTAATGCCTTACCGTTAGCACCATACTCAACTGGCGCAAAACCACTGAAGATTGGGTAGATAGTGAACTCTTCTAAGTTCACGTAACCGCCCGGTTTCTTGTTACCGAAGTCCGGCGTACGGCACATAGCATCATCAACGTTAGTGGTGATGTTGTAACGTGGCTCAAGCTCGCTGGTATCGGGTTGAACACCGCTGATCGTCAGCTTGCCATTTTCCAGTTTCACATCTTTAACGATAGTGCTTGAAGAGCTTAGAACGTCCTCAGCACGTAGGCTAAATCCTGACGGAATGGTCGCGACAATGCTAAATGCACGGTCTGCACCCGTATTGTTAGGTTGCACCTCGAAGGTAAACGGAATTTGATCGCCAGCCACTGCCGCAGTTTGGGTTGCGTCTAAGTGAACATCGTCCACACCGCGTTCCAGTTTAAAGGCAACTTTACCAATGTTACCGGCGTTCACCTCTGAGGTTCCAAAGTCCAGTAACGAGTAGTACACGTCACCTTCTTTCATCTCTGGCATATCCCAGTTAACTGTAATATCAACCGGATCACGACCATTACTCGCAGGAACGTCGACACTCATTTCGCTGGCAACTTGGTCCATCACAACTGTCGTTGCATATTGGAAGGTTTCTTCCAACGCATTGTAATAGTTGTTACTCGCAGAGCCTTTTCTTGGGTTATAGAACAACGCCCAATACTTACCTTCTTCTGGTTGGTTAATATTACAGAAGTTGTTGTATTGGATGTGGTTAGACACACAAAGCAGCTCTTCGAAAGGATCGGCCTTACCGTTACCGTTATAGTCCTTACCAACGAAGACGATCAGGTTACCTTTGTCTAAAACTTCACTGAGTTCAGACTGAGTCGTACCAAAGGATTCGACGATTAAACGGCGAGCATTAGCAGGCACATCAATCATTTCCACATGGGTGGCTTCATCGATACGCTCGTCCATACTGACGGTTAAATCAGCATTGCTACTCCATGGGAAGTTACCATCGTTGTCCTTCGGCAGCACAACGGTTTTCACATCCGCTTTCACAGGGCTAAAGATACGACCATGAATGTTGTCGCCCTCAGGTAAATCGATACCTTTGATGACAGCATTTGCCTCATTACGGTGAGCCACGGCACTCAAGCGTCCTGGCATACCATTTTTGTCGTATTTGAATACCACAGGCCAGTGCGCTTCTGACGCTCTACCACTGGTTTCGGTGAAGGTTAAGTTTGAATGCAGTTCAACTTCTGCGTTACTGAACCAGTCTTGAGTATCCATGATCGATGCTTCGACCACGATATCCATGGTTTCGCCGGCCGCTAGAGTAAACTCGTTTGGCGTAACTTTAATTGACACACCGTTTTGGACGAACTGTGAACGTGAATCGACGCTCCAGTTAATCACATCACCGTTGGTCACGCTCCAAGTGCCATCTTTGGTCGCCTTGATAGTACGGATCCATTGACACTTAGGCTTACATTCAAAGTTCACTAACTGCGGAATATTCAGCTTATGAACGGCACCGCCATTATGTGGATCAGCCGCTTTAAAGCGTTCAACGGTTTCATCCATCACAAAGCCAGCATTTACTGCGTTGGCCACGTTGATACGGCCAGTCCCCGCACGGTAGGTTGAAGCTAAAGCCACATCACCATTCTTGTCATCCAAGCGGTAGTATTGCACTTTGTTTTCAGCCGTCATCGCCAATGCAGATTGGATCTCAGTCGCGCTCCAGCTTGGTTGAGCCTGACGTAACAGGGCCATAGAGCCCGCTACATGTGGCGATGCCATTGAAGTACCACTTAGGAAGGCAAAATCACCCGATGCTGCTGAACTGCTGAATGGGTGTTCATCGGCGAAGGCTGCATAAATATCCACCCCTGGCGCAGCAACGGCAGGGATCAGCGCCTCAGGCGTTGATGGGCTTGGACCGCGAGATGAGAATGCGGCTAACCAATCGGCACGCTCTGGATCCATTGTACGTTCGATGGTCGTGCCAGAAATGGTCAGCATGTGATTGCTACCCTTTGCCAGCCAATCACTTAGACCATAACCCGCCAAACCATTATCATAGCGACCATCCCACTCTTCCTTAGTAATATGGATACTTGGAACAGAGTAAGAAGCGGTAGGCACCAACGCATCGGCGGTCGCATAGTTGTACATGATCATGCCATCTGCGCCGCCAGCTTTGATGTTATCAGCCTTAGCAGTACGGGCTACCGCATTGGGATCTTCTAGGCTATTACGCTTACATACCACGATCACATCAGTTGGATTACCGTCGCCATCTTTCAGATCGAAGGTACCCGCTGGGAAGGGTTTAGCACAGTATTCATCACCAAAGTTTTTAGCGTTAACCACCATACCTGTGACTGGTGCCGTGTTGATTGCACCACCAACAATTTCGCTCCATTTTGGCACTTCACTGCCGCCCATAGGGTCAATCAGCTTAGTGGTGATTTCAACTTCGCGAGCATGGGTACTAGCAGCAACGTTCATTAACCAAGGTGACGCGTGGTCAATTCGGCCAAAATATTCTTTGTAACCCACTGGTTGACCAGAGTTACCCGCAGCCACCGCAACGGAAATACCGGCTTCGCGAGCCGATAAGAAAGCTAATTCCACATCGTCAGCCCATGGGTTTGAATCCTGACCGCCGATGGAGAAGTTGATCACGTCAACACCATCGTTGATCGCATCTTCAATACCCGCAATTAACGCTTCACCAGGACAGCCTGCATTGATTGCGTTAGAAGGGTGACACACTTGGTAAGCAACGATGTTCGCGTGTGGCGCTACACCACTCATACGAGGGAATAGTTTAGGCTTAATCACGGAACCATCTGATGCCTCAGTCCCCGAATCAGGGTTGACATAATCGACATCTAACAGGACGTTACCCGCAGCGGTTGAAGCAACGTGTGTACCGTGGCCTTGATAATCTTCACCCACGGCTGGACGAGTCGCACCATAAACACCACTGGTAAAATTATCAGTGATAACAGGATATGAGCGAACGCCAATTAACTTGTCGTTACACATGGTCTCAAAACCGCTCTTGGTACAGTCACCTATGTAGTTACCCGCACCCCATGGGTTAGTGTGGTCGTAACCATCATCACCGACATCGGCGAATGAACGGTGATCCGAGTTAATCCCAGTATCGACGATACCAACGATAATCCCTTCACCTTTGTAAGGTACTGAATCTGTTGCCTCACCAGACCAAATCTTATTGGCTTGAATTAGCTCAGGGCCCGCATCCGATAATAATTCATAGGTTTTAGAGCGACGAACCGAGGACACATTGGCCAGTTGAGACACGCGCTGCGCCTCTTCCTGTGTCATTGCGATAGAGAAGCCGTTGACCGCATTGGTAAATTGTTGACGTACTTGACGGGCACCCAAGGTGGACTGAACGTCAGCAATCACTTGTCTTTGGCTGTCGAGTAAGCGGCTACGATAGTTTTTTACCGCGCTGCTGGCAGGTTGACCGGCAACGAATAATTTTGAGTTTGACGATTTGCCAAAGGTTTTGCTGGCAGCCGTGCTGGCTAACAGTTCCGTACTGACTTGCGCCAGTGGTTTTTGATTCAGACGAACGATATAGATCTGCTCACCCGTTATGCCATCCTCAAATTCGAATTTGTTAGCTTGAGGGGTAATTTGAAGGTTGAGTCCTATCCCTAAATCAGCGTCATCGATCTTCGTTTCAGGGGCATTTAACTTTGCAATTTGATCAGATGTTAACTGCAAACCTTTAAGTTTATGTACATCGCCTATGCTAGCAGCAGCCTGCATAGCACCAGCACCATAAAGGGCGGCAGCAATAGTACAAGTTAGTATTTTAAGCTTCACTTTGCTTTCTCCGTTATTGTTATCGCGAGCCGTTATCCACGGGCAAGCTGCCAAGCGGCATACCATCTAAGCATCCAAATTGGAGAAAACATCAACACTTTCACGTAGCATTTTGTACAACTGATTAACACTAATTAAACACAAACAGCACACATTCCTTTACAGACAAAGATGTAGCATTTTGTAGCGCAATGAATAATTATGCTTAAATTTTGTGAACAAGATGATAGGCTGAGGCTCGTCTTAATGCGGTTTAGCAATGTATTTGAACAACATTGGGGATTATCTAAGAAGTGACTGTTAACGCTAGCAAACGATTCTTACTGCTCGCACTATTACTAAGTAATTGTGCCATGCTGCAAGCTAAAGAAATTGAAACAGTTTCCGCTGGAGACTGGCAGATTTCCCTTGCCGCGGGTTATGGCGCACTCGAAAACCCAAGGGCGAAGGTGGATAACGTCAACACTTGGATATTGCCCACTTGGTATTACTACGGTGAGAACTTTTATGTCGAGAACTTCACCTTAGGTTACAGCCTGTATGAGTCGGAAAATTTTATTGTTGACCTGCAGACACGCTTTAATGAGGACGGTTTTTTCTACGAATTCGATGGACTGAATAAACTATTACTGAGTGATATTTTAGGTTACACCCCAGTGAAGCAGCCCATTAATCCAAAAGTCGTTAAATTTGAGGAAATTGAACGCAATCTTTCCTATCTAGGTGGCGTCAATACCACTTGGGTGACGCCCTATCTCGATGTAAGTCTCGGGTACTTCCACGATATTACCGGGGTACACCAAGGCAATGAAATTCAGCTCAGGCTCAAACGCAGTCAGGCGTTTTCTTGGGGCGCGCTCGGCTTTGAAGTCGGGGCGATTCGAAAAAGTGAAAACCTCGTCAGTTACTACTACAAACTCACCAAGGAGGAAGAAGGACCACTGCATCCTAAATATAATCCCTCGGCCGCAATCAATTATCATGCCCGTACAGTCGTCAACGTCCCCATTTTCGACAACGTCAACTTTGTCGGGATCCTCGAGTATACTTGGTTAGGGCAAGAAATCACCGACAGCGTACTGATCGATAAGTCCGGCTATTTTTCTGGCTTTGTAGGGTTTAGCTATGATTTCTAAACCTTATCATTCAAGCTCACTCTGGCTCACCTATTGTACCTATTGCAGCTTAATCTTGGCCTGCTTCGTCAGCCTGACGTCCCTCGCCGACGAGCTGAAAATCACACCGAATACCTGTGCAGTCACCCTCGAAAAGCCCGACTGCCATCTGGACTTACTCATTGAGTATCAATCGGATATTCCACAGTCACTCTGTGTGTGGCTCACTACGGAAGCGGTCGCACTCACCTGCTTTGAGGACAGTCTCAATTTTAAATACCAAGTGCAATTGACCCTCGCAAAAGATGCCTTATTTGAACTCAGGGATCCGCAAAGCAACCACATAGTGACTACAGCGTCAGTCAAAGTCGCTAAGTTTGAACCCGCCAATCCCAGAAGACGTCGCGGACTAAACTGGAACTTATTATGACAAGCGCGCCAATGTCCGAGCCCCAATTGCAAATCCTGTTGATTGAAGACGACCAACCCCTTGCAGACTTGGTCTGTACCTATTTAACCCAAGAGGGTTATAAGCTTATCCATTTAGATAATGCCGAAGATGCACTCATCCGCCAGGATACCGATGATTTTGACCTCATCATTTGCGATGTCATGCTGCCAGGACAAGATGGCTTTAGCAGCTATCCCCAGTTGGCCGCGAGTTATCCCTGCCCGATTATCTTCCTAACGGCGCTCGATAATCATGCCGATCAAATTCGGGGATTAAATCTAGGCGCCTGCGATTACTTGCTCAAACCCGTGGTGCCGCCTTTACTGCTGGCGCGGATTAAGGCCAACCTGCGCAAACAACAATCCAGCAGCAGTCGCAGTAAACTTAAGCTACACGACTTATTTTTAGACCCAAACCTCCAGCAAGTGAATCTGGGGGATGAAGCCCTCTCCTTTACCACTAAAGAGTTTTCACTGCTGTGGATCTTCGCCCTGCACGCCGGCAAAGTGTTATCACGGGAGTTTTTATTCGAACAACTCGTCGGCCGCGAATATGACGGTTTAGACAGGGCCATAGACTTAAAAATCAGCCGCCTGCGTAAACGCTTAGATGAGCTCAATGTGCCAGGATTAGCCATTACGACTATTCACGGCAAAGGCTATTTATTCAATTATTTACCCAAAAAAGGCTAGGTTTAACCGAAATGAAATTTCAGTTCTACCGCTTGTTTATATTTTTATTGTTGTCCTGCGGATTAGTGATCTGGAGCTTTGGTGAACTCGCCGAGCATTTTGCCCACGATGAGTACAACTACCAAATCGACGTCGACGACCTGCTGCATAACTATGATGAGCAGCTTCCGAAGATACAACGCCTCCCCATCGGCGCTATCTCACTGCCGGAAAACCTAGAGGACTCGCTGCAACAGGGGGCAACCATCGCTCTGCGCCATAGCAGCAATGAACTTTATTATTACCACTTAGATAAAGACAAACAGCACATCTTGATGCTGGGCCCATTGCAAACCTCTGCGCCAAAAGAGCGTAATACTAGTTTGATTTTATTAGGGTTGTATTCATCACTCTGCTTAGTTGCCCTCTGGTGGATCTGGCCAGTATTTCGGGATCTTAACCATTTGCAGGAGGCCGCTATCGAATTTGGCCAAGCCCCGCGTAAACGTCCCAACGAAGTCCATAAACACTCGGCAATTTTCCCGCTTGCTAAGGCTTTTAACAGCGTCAGTCACCAAATCGTCGACTTTATCCAGATGCATAAGGAGCTGTCCCGCACCATCTCCCATGAGGTACGTACGCCTCTTGCGCGGATGCGCTTTGCGCTGGAAATTATTCGACCACAGATAGACAGCAATTACGCCAATCGCTTAAATGAAGATATCGATGATATTGAACAACTTGCTGCAAATTATCTGTCTTTTGCCCGTCTAGAGCATAAGGAAGAAACCCTCAGCCAAGAGTCGCAAGCCATCAGCTTGTTTATGGAAAAGCTGGCCCACAAATACGCCATCTACCAGCCTAAGTTCAACATAGTGTTTCACCATGACTCGCAGCAGGCCCACTTCGACCCGATTGCGATGACGATTGCGATTCAAAACCTTATCCAAAATGCCATGCGGTTCGCCCAGCACGACATCCATGTCCACTTCCATCAGCAAGGTGGCATAAATCGGCTCAGTGTCGAGGATGATGGTCCAGGGTTTGAGGGCAAAGGTAAAAAACTGGTGGCGGCCTTCGAGCGGGATAGCCAGCAAAGCGATACCAGTGGCTATGGTTTAGGGCTATATATCGTTAAGAAAATTGCCACTTGGCATTATGGCACGCTGGAGTTAAGCCGCTCACAGGCCTTAGGCGGCGCCGAAATCAGCATTAGCTGGGACGATGCCTTAACGCCTAAAGCCGACACTGACGCCGAGTAATGGCGTGTTGAGGTTTAGTCTTTCACTAATAAGGCTAATACTTCGAAATGATCCGAGTGGGGAAAGAGATCGAACAACTGCACCTTAGTTAACCGATAACCTCGAATATGGCCGAGATCTTTGGCTAAGGTTTTAGGATTGCAGCTGGAATACAAAATCGCCTTAGGGGCAAACTCACTTAAGGAATGGCACAGAGACTCGCCGATCCCACGGCGCGGCGGGTTGACAATAATCAACTCGGGCTTAGTTTGCGCCGCATCGCCCTTGGCAAAGTCAGTGGAATCGAGCGCCATAAACTGCACCTTATCCAGCCCCATCAACTGCGCCGACATCTTAGCGCAGGCAATGGCTTCGGCCTCAATTTCAATCCCTGTCAATGGGATATCCTTAGCTGCACAGTGCAAACCAAAACCGCCCACACCACAAAATAAGTCCCAAAGTGAAGCTGGTGCGAAGTCGGCCACCCACTCACGGGCGGTTTGATACAGCTTTGCCGCGACCTGCGGGTTGGTTTGAAAAAAGCTCTTGGGACGAATAAACAGAGGCACATCGTTAAAGCGCTCTTCGAGGCGAGTATTTTCGGTTAGGAAAATCTCCTCCTCACCTTCCAAGATGGCCATATGAATAGGCTGCAAATTGACTGAGACGACTTTGATCTGTGGATATTCGGCCATCAGCGCTGGCAATTCACGCTCGATACGGGCGATGGCATCCCGCGAGCGCAGCACAAACCGCAGCATGTACTCGCCACGCACTTGGCTGCGCGTCAGTAGGATAAATTTAAGCTCGCCCTTGGCCTTATCGACACGGTAAGGCGGAATGCCCGCCTGCTGCACAAAGCGCTCTAAACGGTGGAGTAAGGCTTGCATATCAGCAGGATACAACAGACAGTCACACAGGCTCACCGCCTCGCCGCTGGGGCTGACAATCCCCAGTACAGGCGCATGGGCTGCGCCCAAGACGACCATTTTCGCCTTGTTACGAAAACCGCTGCTGTCACCCACAACCGGAGGTAAAAACTGCGCTTCGGCGTTATCGACAAAAGGCGCTAACAATTGCTGCAATTCTTGAGTTTTGGCCGCCAGTTGCTGCGCCATAGGGAGTTTAATATGGCGACAGGATTGGCATTGGCCTCGTTCAAAATACCCACATTGTACTAATGTACTCACAGCATCGTACCCACAGCAGTGCCCGTCTATCTTATCTATTGAGATGGCGAGTGAAATTTGGATGACAACTGAAGCATAACAAACACGATTTAGGCTCCAGTCAAAAAGCGCCACACTTTAGCGTTTTTATGCCGAAAAATCACCTTGAAGTGCAGCCTTGGCCGATTATTCGGCCCAGATTAACTTAATCTCAGGCTATCGACATCGGCGATGGGAGTACGTTTTCCGAGTTTTTGTTCAACCCACTCAAGCACTTCGGCCGAGGTGCTCCTAAAGGTCGTGAGTTTTCCGCCGTAGAGACTCAGTAATCTCGGGTGAGAGATCGAGGTTTGCATTAGGGTATCCCTTGGGCGCTCAAAGGCGGAGCTTGCCTGTTTAGGTAACACCCTCACGCCACAAAACGTCTGTACTATCTTAGTTTTGAGTTCTTCAATCGAAGGTGACATAGGAAAGTAGTGCCGATAAATACCTAAAAGGTAATTTATTTCAGACTCAGTCACTTGGGGTGGCATATCTAGAGATGTCAGCTCGGTTTCTGTGGTGCCAATTAGCAGTTGACCATACCAAGGCATCACAAAAATCACCCGCTTATCGAAGCAAGATTCTAAATATAAGATGCCGTCGGGGGCGGGTAAATCCAGCAGTAAATGCGCGCCCTGCACCCAATCAAGTTCGACTCCAGCCAGTGGCGGTGACACCTTTGCCAGCACCTCATTCACCCAAGGACCAGCGGCATTAATCACCAGCTTAGCCTCAATCTGTTGCACTTCGCCGCGATGGCGAAAGCTTAGGTCAATCTGCTCACTCAGATGATTAAGCTGTAAAAACTCCGCCTCGGCATACACATGGGCACCCAATGCCTCGGCACTTCGCGCCACCGCTTGGGTCAGCAATTTATCGTCGGTTTGCGCATCCCAATACTGGAATACCGCCTTTAACCCCGAGAGCTTAAGCCCTTTAAAACGATGCCAATGCACGGCGGGAATAGACACAAAGCGACCGAGCGGATCAAATTCACTAAGAAGCGCATACAGACTCAAGCCCGCCCGAATCGTCCAGGGGTTACGCTGACTGTCTTGATAGACGGGAATATAAAAAGGCACTGGCTTGACTAAGCTGGGCGCGAAGTCGAGCAGATGGCGCCGCTCCTGCAAGGATTTGCGCACTAGGTTCACTTGTCCGCTTTCAAGATATCGCAAACCGCCATGGATCAACTTGCTGGAATTGGCCGAGGTTTGGCCGCCTATCTCGCCTTTTTCGATAAGCAGGGTCGAATACCCCGCCGCTGCCGCGTATTGAGCGATACCGACACCGCTGATCCCACCACCGATAATCGCAATATCGTATGAACTCATACCGACTTTATCCATCCCAGCGCCTTGATGGTGTGTTTATCCATGTTCCACTCCCTTGCTATCACAGATTGGCTTTCACACTATTCGATACTGGCGTGCAATTGCTTTAACGCTTTGTCACACATGGCTTTTAGCGCCTTAAGATCTTCTATCTCTGCACCGATTTTACAGCGCATCAGATGCGGGATCTCACTCGCCTCGAGTTTTAGCGCCTGTCCAGCAGTTGTCAGAGACAATACCCGCACCCTTTCATCTTGGTCGCTGCGTCCACGACTCACCAGTCCTTTCGACTCTAAACGTTTTAACAAGGGCGTCAACGTCCCCGAATCGAGGAACAATTTATCCCCTAGGGTCTTCACGCTGATCCCCTGCTCCTGCCACAACACCAGCATGACTAAATACTGGGGATAGGTTAAATCCAACTTATCGAGCATAGGACGATAGGCGCGCACCATGGCATTTGCGGCGCTGTAAAGAGAGAAGCAAACCTGATTCTCTAAACATAAGGCATTGTCTGCTTGAGTATTTTCCGCCGTATCCGACGTTTTATCTAAGGATGATAACTCTGAGTTAGGCATAGTCGATCCAAAAAACTTAAATATATTGCGCACAATATACTTGCATTCAGGGTAAAAATCGAATTATAGTTTATCACAATTAAATTGCGCGCAACTTAAATTATCTTTGACACTATGAGGAACGAAACATGAAAACATTATATGAAACTCGAGCTACCGCCAGAGCCGGTCGCCAAGGCCAAGTCAGTACCGATGATGGTTTACTCGATGTTGCGCTGGCCTATCCAAAGGCGATGGGCGGAAGTGGATTAGCAACCAACCCAGAGCAACTGTTTGCAGCGGGTTATGCGGCCTGTTTCTCTAATGCGGTTTTACATGTCGCCAAAATCGGCAAAGTGGCCATTACTGAAGCGCCAGTCAGCGCAGTAGTTGGCATTGGCGCCAATGATGCGGGTGGCTTCGCCTTAACCGTCGCCCTAGAGGTTAATCTTGACCTTCCCCAAGCTGAAGCCGAAGCCCTAGTGCGTCATGCCCATCAAGTGTGTCCTTATTCCAATGCCACGCGTAATAATATCGATGTAAAACTGAGTGTTAATGGCGCGGCGTTAAACTAAGCCCATAAGACAACAGTCACTCTCGTCTAAAAAGCACCTCAGGGTGCTTTTTAGTTATCTGCGGCGAATCGTCCTTCCCATAAACCTGCCTTACTTCCCAAAAAACAGCTAATCGCGAGTTAACTAACATTTCTTAATGCTTAATTTAATCAAGGGGATTGAATTCAGTAGAGTAGTAGTCAGAGAACCGTTTTAATACCTATAACCCCACTATTGTGGAGGCGCTATGACTAAATACTTAACCAAATTCGCTCTACTATGCACCCTTGCATTGGCCATGCTGAGCACACCAAGCTGGGCCGAAGATGCCAATAATGCGGACCAAACTTGGCATTATGTGAACGCCCAAGGTGATCTGAAGATCAAGCTCTACTTCTTTTGGTCGAAAACCTGCCCACACTGCGCCGAGGCCCATCCCTTTATCGACTCGCTGCCGCAGAAATACCCTTGGATAGAACTCGAATCCCATATGGTTTCGGCTCCTGGCGTGCAGGACATTTGGCAAGGTATCGCGGCTAAAACCACTACCGAAGCCCGTTCTGTGCCTTATATGGCAAGCTGCGAGAAGGCCATTGTCGGTTATTCCAGCGAGGCGGTGACAGGTGAGTTTTTAGTTAATCGCTTGAAGAACTGTTACTTATCCCTTGGCGGTCAGCTAAGTGAAGCGGATATGCCCACCACAGGAACGCCTGCAGCAGCGCCAACCAATAGTGAGCCCCTATTTGGCACCTGTGGAACCGACTCAGGCGAAGGCACCTGTGATGCCACCAGCCTTGCAAGTGCTGACCAAGCCGAAGTGCAACCCGTTGAGTTACCACTTGTGGGTGTAGTCACTCCCGAAAGCATGTCACTTCCCCTGCTGACTTTAGTGCTGGCGGGCGTCGATGCCTTTAACCCCTGCGCCTTCTTCGTGCTGCTGTTTTTACTGTCGATTATGGTTAACGCTAAGAGTCGCAGCCGTATGCTGTTAGTTGGCGGTATCTTTGTGTTCTTCTCAGGCTTTATTTACTTCCTATTTATGACGGCCTGGCTAAACATCTTCCAGCTGTTAGGTGCTGGCAGTGATGGCGGGATGATCATTCTAGCCGCGGGGATCCTAGCCTTGATCGCAGGCACGATAAACGTGAAGGATTACTTCTTCACAAAGGGCGATGTCACCCTGTCGATGTCGGCAGAAAACCGCACTAGCCTTATCAAACGCATGGGCAAACTGTCGAACTCCAGCAGCCTAGGCGCGCTGATTGTCGGCTCAACCGTGCTGGCCATTTTAGCTAATGCCTACGAGCTACTCTGTACTGCGGGCTTCCCGATGATTTATACCAGCGTGCTATCCATGCATAATCTGCCGGACATTGAGCGCTATATGTATTTGGTTTTATACAATATTGTCTATGTAATCCCTCTCGCGATTATTGTGATTGTGTTTAGCGCTACCTTAGGTAAACGCAAACTGACCGAAAAAGAGGGTCAAGCACTCAAGCTGATGTCCGGTGTGATGATGTTTGGTATGGGTGTCGCGCTAGTGTTAGATCCCACGGCACTGCAGAGTGTTGGGCTGGCACTGGGATTAATTCTTGGTTCATTGGGCTTAACCGCCATCATAGTTCTGAGTCGTAAGTTACTCACGGCAAAAGCGAATAAAGCGGTATAAGCAATAGCAGGGTTTTGGATTGGCAAACTTGGGATAAAGGGCTAAAGTAAAACCTGAGCTTGCCGATACAAAGACTCAGCTTACAATTGAGGTTAGTTATGTCTATTTCACTGAACACCCAAGCTATCACGCCTAACTTAGAAAATGGTGCCGTTGGCGTTAAAGTGGCGCAGTTAGCCAAAGAGCAGCAAAAGGCGGAAGGTCAAATTGCCGTTGATTTAATTAACGCAGCCACACCTCAACCCGTGGGAAATACCGGCCACAATATCAACACTACGGCCTAACCCACCCGCAAAAGATTGATAAAAAGCGCCCCGAACATCGGGGCGCTTTTTTTATTTAAGGAATTTGAATGGAGTTAAGCCATTTGAACGGGCTAACCTGAGGCTCTAGCCGGTTCAGCCCTAAGAAAAGGCGTTACCATTGACATGCATAATGGTGAATGTCCACACCACAAACGCGAGTGGAATATGCACTAAGGCGTAGAAGCATTGATCCAACCGACTCATTCCCTTGGCCAGCCAAATCAAATACAGATGCAGGCCAATCACCACAGGGAACAATATAAATAACGGATACAAGGCAAAAGGGCTGGCATCGGCTAATAGGCTGTGACTCAACAGCGCCCAAGCCACCATCAGCGCCGTGGTTAAAGGTGGCGTGGCAACACGATACTGCTCTGGATACGGGAACATCCTTGGCCTCTTACACTTCTGCAATACTGATACGGTCAGTCGCCCCGCGTTGGGGTGACGTCTAGGGTTTTCGTGCGATCAGCTGCGCCTTGGCACTTTCAGTACCAGCAGCATCGCTTAACCGACCTTCAAAGTAATGCAAAGGTTGCCAGTTAGCAAATACGGATTGCAGTTCGTTCTCTGTGAGTAAAAAATCGGGGTTGCGAGGTCGACCAATTTGCGCCTGTTGCCAAGTAAAGGTCTCATACACAATCAGTCCGCCGGACTTTAGGCTCGCAGCGATTTGCGGGAACAGTGGTCGATGTAAGTAATTAAAGACTAATACAATATCAAAGGACTCTTGGGGTAACTGAGGCGCGCTGCCGTCTTCTAAATTCCACTGCCATTGATGTGCTTTGTCGTGTGTCAGCTTAGCCAAGGCACTCAAATCCTGGTCGATAAAGGTCACTTCACAACCTTGGGAGAGAAACCACAGACCATTTCGGCCCGAACCGCAGGCTAAATCCAATACCTTAAGCCCTGTAAGCTCAGGCCATGAAAACTGGGTAATTAAGCTCGAGGCCGTGCTGAGTGTAGCGTGTGTCATCCCTTTATCTCTTTTTTAGTGTCTATCTGTTTGCGATGCACTATCGAATAGTGTCTCAGCCCCGATGGGCCATGGGATACTATCACAGATAAAAATAACACTAAGATAAACAGTTCAGGCTTGTAGTTGGCAAGCGGCACAAACAGGCAAAGTAGCCCTAATTTCCCAAGAGTTAACACGCCTTTCAGTTGAATTAACCAACGCCAATCTCGAGTAATTTCCCACAACATCAATATGCTGCCGGTCCCCATCGCCAGATACCAATAATTCAACCAGAGGGATTTATCAACGCTCAATAATATTCCACCGCCCGCTCCGGCAATACCCAATATATGTAAGGCTCTTAGGGTTGTTTTACTCAGCCGCTGTACCCAAAAACGTCTTTCAGACATCTGCTGCCTTGCCATAGATTTAACCCCTTAGCACCACTCAAGTAACATTTTTGAAAAAATACATGTTATTTTCTCAAAAAACACTGGTGAGATTTAATTATTTACTGAATACTCACAGGATAAATATTCGAATATTTACACTAAATAATCAAATCAAAAATAAATCATAAAAATTATAAAGTTAAAATAAATCCACCGTACAAGACTTTATTTTTTCACATCAATTCAGCAATGATAATTTAGCCCATCAAAATATGTTAACTCACGCAAGTTATACCGTATTCACTGAGTGATTAACTTCAATTTCGTTAATATTTTCAGCCATGTTGCACATTTCAAATATGTAATTCCTTTTGCAACAATCGTTATGTGACCTAAGTACGCATATACCTCTTTAGATAGTGGTAACTTTGTTCATGGAGAATACTCTAAAAGCGCGTGAGCCACGTAAAATATAAATATCACGCCATGATGAATAACCCTTATTAAGTAGATGAAATGTACGGCGGAGGAACGATTATGTTCACAAGAAAGATTCAAAAAACAGCACTAGCCATGCTGATCTCTGGCGCAATGGCAGGCACAGCCTATGCCGCGCCAGAAGTACTAGCCGATTTTCACGGTGAAATGGGCGGCTGCGATAGCTGCCACGTATCAGACAAAGGTGGCGTGACTAACGACAACCTGACCCATGAAAATGCCCAATGCGTTAGCTGCCACGGCGATTTAAAAGAACTGGCTGCTGCAACGCCAAAAGATAAAGTTTCTCCGCACAAATCTCACTTAATTGGTGAAATCGCTTGTACTAGCTGCCATAAAGGCCACGAAAAATCAGTAACTTATTGTGATGCTTGCCACAGCTTCGGCTTCGATATGCCATTTGGCGGCAAGTGGGAACGTAAGTTTGTGCCTGTTGATGCAGACAAAGCGGCTCAAGATAAAGCCATTGCCGCTGGCGTGAAAGAAACCACAGACGTCGTGGTTATCGGTTCGGGTGGTGCAGGTCTTGCTGCCGCCGTTTCAGCCCGTGATGCTGGCGCGAATGTGATTCTGTTAGAAAAAGAACCTATCCCAGGTGGTAACACTAAACTGGCTGCCGGTGGTATGAACGCTGCAGAAACTAAGCCACAGGCTAAGTTAGGTATCGAAGATAAGAAACAAATCATGATCGACGACACCATGAAAGGTGGTCGTAACATCAACGATCCTGAATTAGTGAAAGTCCTGGCCAACAACTCTTCAGACTCTATCGATTGGTTAACCTCTATGGGTGCCGACATGACTGACGTGGGCCGTATGGGTGGCGCAAGCGTTAACCGTAGTCACCGTCCAACCGGTGGTGCGGGTGTGGGTGCACACGTTGCACAAGTGCTGTGGGACAACGCCGTTAAACGTGGTACTGACATTCGTTTAAACAGCCGTGTTGTCCGCATCCTTGAAGATGCAAGCGGCAAAGTGACCGGCGTTTTAGTGAAAGGTGAATACACTGGCTACTATGTGATCAAGGCCGATGCCGTCGTGATTGCTGCCGGTGGTTTTGCGAAAAACAACGACCGCGTTGCTAAGTACGATCCTAAGTTAAAAGGCTTTAAAGCGACTAACCACCCAGGTGCAACCGGTGACGGCTTAGACGTTGCGCTGCAAGCGGGCGCAGCAACTCGTGACTTAGAATACATCCAAGCTCACCCAACTTACTCACCAGCCGGTGGTGTGATGATCACCGAAGCGGTACGTGGTAACGGTGCTATCGTGGTTAACCGTGACGGTAACCGCTTCATGAACGAAATCACGACTCGTGATAAAGCGTCTGCTGCAATTCTGCAACAGAAAGGCGAAAGCGCTTACCTCGTATTCGATGACTCTATCCGTAAGAGCTTAAAAGCCATCGAAGGCTATGTTCACTTGAACATCGTTAAAGAAGGCAAAACCATCGAAGATTTAGCGAAACAACTCGATGTGCCTGCCGCTGAACTGGCGAAAACCGTCACTTCTTACAACGGTTTTGTGAAATCAGGTAAAGACACACAATTCGAGCGTCCAAACCTGCCACGTGAAATCGCCACTGCGCCTTTCTATGCTTTAGAAATCGCACCAGCGGTTCACCACACTATGGGTGGTATCGTTATCGATACTCAAGCCGAAGTGAAGAGTGAAAAAACCGGCAAACCTATCAGCGGTTTATACGCTGCTGGTGAAGTGACTGGTGGTGTTCACGGTGCTAACCGTTTAGGTGGTAACGCCATCTCTGATATCGTGACCTACGGCCGTATCGCGGGTGCATCTGCCGCGAAATACGCGAAAGATCACTAGTATCAAACGTTTCTAGGTTAAGGGACTAACCTAAGGCTCACATAGCACGACCCATTTGAGCCCAGCTTGAATCTTCAAGCTTATCAGTACAAGCGAGCCGTCAGGGGCTCGCTTTTTTTATGATTTTTTGTGCAATTGATGACAAAGCTCACTCTTTTTACGGGGTAAATTCATCACCAGAGGACAAACGTCGCCGAGTCACATACACTCAGTGCCAGTAACAATGTAACCTTTAGGTGATTGAAATGAGAATTGGATTTTTTAGCGCAAAACACTACGACATGCAGCATTTTAACCGTACAAATGCCGCATTTGGTGCGCAAATTGAGTATTTCGATTATCGCCTCTGCATGCAAACCGTTAAGCTTGCCGAAGGTTTTGAGGTGGTGTGCGCCTTTGTTAACGATTCCCTCTGTGAAGAAGTGTTGGTCGAGCTTGCCAAAGGTGGCACGAAAATCATTGCCATGCGCTGCGCGGGTTTTAACAATGTCGACTTAGTCGCCGCCAAACGCTTAGGCATGCAAGTGGTCAACGTGCCCGCTTATTCCCCCGAATCTGTGGCCGAGCATACTGTCGCCTTAATGCTGACCTTAAACCGTAAAATCCATAAGGCCTACCAACGCACCCGTGATGCGAACTTCTCCCTCGAAGGCTTGGTCGGTTTTAACATGTTTGGCAAAACCGTTGGCGTAATAGGCACAGGTAAGATTGGGGTCGCCACGATTAAAGTATTGCTCGGTTTTGGCTGTAAAGTCATAGCCTTTGACCCTTACCCAAATCCTGCCGTAGAAGCGCTCAATGTGGAATATCAGGATCTGGATACCATTTACGCCAACAGCGATATTATCAGCCTGCATTGCCCATTAACCGCCGATAACCACCATCTGCTGAATAAAGAAAGCTTTGCCAAGATGAAACCCGGCGTCATGGTGATCAACACCAGCCGCGGCGGTTTGCTCAATGCCTTCGATGCAATGGAAGCCTTAAAGCTTGGCCAGATTGGCTCCTTAGGGCTCGATGTGTATGAAAACGAAAAAGAATTGTTTTTCGAGGACAAGTCGAACCAAATCATTCAAGACGATGTGTTCCGTCGCTTATCCGCCTGCCACAACGTGATTTTTACCGGTCACCAAGCCTTCCTCACCGAAGAAGCGCTGGGCGCGATTGCACATACAACCCTGAGCAACGTCAAAGCCCTACTCGCGGGCGAGCGCTCTGGTAACGAACTGTTTTAACTGACAGAACCATACCTGACTGCTAAAGTGAGGCTTCAACATTGAAGCCTCACAGAGGAAACTAAATATGTTAGTGACTCAGCAAACTCAGGATATCAACACGCCCACAGGGCCGATGCGTACTTATGTCTATCGCCCAGATGCCCCAGGGCAATTTCCCTGTATCCTCTTCTATTCTGAGATTTTTCAGCAAACCGCGCCCATCGCCCGCACCGCGACTATCCTCGCTGGCCATGGTTTTGTGGTGTTAGTGCCAGAAGTCTTCCATGAGCTTAATCCGATAGGCACAGTGCTGGCCTACGATGATGTGGGTAAAGATAAAGGCAATGCCGATAAATTTGCCAAGCCCTTAGAGCAGCACGACAGCGACACCCAAGCCCTTATCGATTTTGCCCGCCAGCAAAGTTATTGCACCGGAAAAGTCGGCAGTATGGGCGTGTGTATTGGCGGCCACTTAGCCTACCGCGCCGCTCTTAATCCCGAGATTTTGGGGGCGTTTTGCCTCTATCCGACCGACATTCACTCCAATACCCTGCCCTGCGCCTACGGCAATGACTCACTGAGTCGCAGCGGCGATATTCAAGGGGAATTAGTGTTAGTGTTTGGCAAGCAAGATCCCCATGTATCGCCCGAAGGTCGAGTTTTGATCCACCAACAGTTGATGGCTAAAAACCGCAATTTCAGTTGGTTAGAGGTTAATGCTCAGCATGCTTTTATGCGTGATGAGGGTGAGCGCTACGATCCCGCACTGGCGCTGCAAATGTATCAACAATCCGTGGCGTTTTTTCACCGAGTATTGAGATAGTCAAAACCGAAAGCATCAAGCCAACCCCTTAACCAATATGATTAATGGGTTGGCTTAGCTAAATGCTTAACTTTAAGAGCTTAAGCCTCTTAATCTTTACACCTCAGGACTTACCTGCCCTTGTAAGCGGCTTTGGCTATAGGCCACCAGCTCTTGGTTGCTCACGCGGGCAATAAACGTATCGTCGAGGAAGAAGTCCACATCATCCCCAGATTTACGGCCCGACAATAACTGAGAGCTGCCATCTTCGTAGGCTAACGTCATAGTGACCGTGTGCTCATCGGGATAGGCAATTTGCGCCTGAGTCAGTTTAACGGGCGCCGATTTCAACTCATCACTCACATGAGGATTCACCTTAAAAATCGCGTCCACTGGCATATCAACTACCGCAGGCGATTTATCGGTGATCGGATTCTTACCCGTCCAAAACTCAATAGTGTTAACAATAAACAAATCGCCCGTTGCCGCCAGACCATACACAGGGCTTAACAAAATAAATAAGCCCGCGCGGCCATAACGGTTGTCCACCGCACTTAAGTTGCCCTTAGTCACCATTTGGCTCAGGCCCATTTGTCCCATACAGCCAGTTAACTGAGTGGTTAACAGCGCGCCGATCGTCACAGCTAAGAGTTTAGATTTCATCAGGTTTGCTCCAATTCGCTAAAAACAAAAACACGAATTCTAAGGATTAGACAGGGCTAAACCGTGCGACGGGACACAAACCAAGGTAAACAAAAGGGAGTGGATGTAAGCAAGAACGCTGATTTTGTTATGAAAAACGCATCAAGAAAGTAAAGCTCACGGGAAGATAATAAAACTGAGTATCTCACCCCGCGCCGACAACAGTTTGCTAATAAATGTACTGCTGCGGCGCACGAATGCAAGAAGACCTACTCGAGATCAAAGCGCTTTTTCCCCTCCTGCAGCGCTTGGCGCTCGGCGAGCGGCGCTTGATCCGCCAGCTTTAACACCGCCTTTTGCAGCATTAAATTGTTGGGATAAGTGATGGTATCGCCATTATCCCTAAGGATAAGCACATGAAACAGCGCGATTTCAATAATCACTCCGCTGATATCTTCATCCTTATCCACCACCCGAATACGTTCACCAATCCGATACGGGAACACAAAGAAAATCAGCACACCAGCGGTTAAATTGCTCAGTATCGACCACTGAGCGACTAAGGCGACGCCCATCACCGCAAACGCGGAGGAGACGAAAAGCGACACGTCCTGATAACCCAAGCCGAGGGATACCGCCATCAAAGACAAAGTGATAAAAAACATCACATAGGAAATAAACCGAGTGACAAGGCTGGTACGGGCGGCACTCACCTGCTTCATCAATGAGAGTTTTTTCACCCATTGAGTTAAGGCACGCTGCAAAAAGAGAAACACCGCAAGATAAATACAGGCAAGCAGGATTTGATTTGTCATAATAGCCACTTAAAAAACGAAACCAGCTGAATTCTAACTTTTTTGCACCAGCAGTTATAGAGTCCCAAATCAGCCCAACGCAAATAGAGTAATAAGTACTATGGCCGACGCAACTTTACTACATGAAACCCAAGATGCCCTAGGGCCGATCCGCGTGCTCGACTATGGTGATACCCGCGTGCTGTCCTTTGGCGACAACGATGAGCAGAGCAAAATTCTTAAAACCGCCCCGCATATTCCGCAGCATACTTATGTGCAAGGCATGCTACTGGTGTTGTTGTTTTGCCAACCCAAAAGTGCCATCGTACTCGGCCTTGGTGGCGGTGCCCTCATTCATGCCCTGCGCCGCTTCGATGCCGCAATCAAACTTACTGCGGTTGAACTTCGCCCGGCGGTGATTGAACTTGCCAAGCGTTATTTTCAATTACCGATTGGCAAAAAGCTTAATCTCATCAACGAAGATGCCGTCGCCTTTATGGCATCGGCCGAGCATAAAAAGGTCGATGTGATTTTCGCCGATATCTACAGCGCCAAAGGGGTCGACACAGGGCAGCTCTCGCCCACTTTTCTTCAGCAGTGCACACAGCTAATTAAACCCAATGGTTATTTAGTGTTGAATTGCTGGAAGGAACACAGCCAAAATCGTGAGTTACTCGCCGATCTGCAGCACCATTTTGCCCACGTGCATGCCTGCCTCACCAGCGGTGGCAACTGGGTGATTTTTGCCAGCCAAACACCACAATCTTTGGGCGCGTCGGCGCTGAAAAGTCAGGCGCAAACCCTGTCACAACAACTGGATTTTGCCCTTGAACGTTCACTGACTCGTTTTGGCCCTTGGATTTAAGATTAATCTCAGTCAAATGACTTAAATTAGTTAACCCTAAGACTCAGCTTTGCTATGCTTCACACTCTCTATTGATATGAGCTGTCACCATGAAAAATAAGAATAAATTTTTGTTAAGCGTTATGGCGCTGGCGTGCCTTAACTCTCTCAATGCTAACGCCGAAACCTTTAGTTTTGACACTCGTAACTCACTCAATTCCGACACATTAGTGCTGTTCCAAAGCGCTGATTCGACAACCTATAGTCTCGATTTTTTACCCCAATCGACCCAAGACCAACTTAACCTTGCGGTCGCCGACAACAGTTTTGCGGGTAAACGCGGTGAAATCCTCGAAATCCTAGTCCCGAGCGAAATCGACGCTAAGCGAGTATTACTGGTTGGGATTGGCGATGCAAAAACCTTAACACCCGGTGAAATTAATACCTTAGGTGGCAATATAGCCGCCAAGCTTGAAACCGTGCCTCAAGCCACTGTGCGCGTACTGACTCAAGGCTTAAGTAACGCGCCGCTGTTTGGCTCAGAACTGGCCCACGGCATTGAACTGCGCAGCTACCGCTATACTCAATTTAAAGCCAGCAATCGCGCCGAGAAGAACTATCAAATCGGGGTTGATGACTTAAGCCAAAACCAAAAACACCATAAGAATCTACAAGCTATCGAAGCGGGTGTGTTTTTAGCGCGAGATCTCACCAATGCCCCGGCTGGGATCATGTATCCCGAAAGCTTTGCCAACGAGGCGCGTAAACTTAAGTCCCTTGGCGTAAAAGTCACTGTACTTGAGGCCAAAGATATTGAACGTTTAAACCTCGGCGCCTTAGCCGCTGTGGGTAAAGGCAGCGAGCGTCCACCTAAGTTGGTCGTCGCCCACTGGCCCGGCAGCAAAGAAGCGCCGATTGCTCTGGTGGGTAAAGGCATTACCTTCGACTCTGGCGGCTACAATATCAAGGCCACGGGTACCTCTATCGCGCGGATGAAGTCCGATATGGCGGGCGCGGCGACCGTGCTCGGCACAGTCAAAGCCATGGCCATTCAAAAGGCGCCGGTAAACCTAGTCGCGATTATGCCGATGGCGGAAAACATGGTGTCGGGACATGCGATGATCCCAGGCGATGTGATTAAAACCGCTCAAGGTCTCACGGTTGAAGTGCTCAACACCGATGCCGAAGGCCGTTTAGTATTAGCCGATGGCCTCTGGTATGCCCGTGAGAATTATCGCCCTTCGATTATCGTCGATGTGGCGACTCTCACAGGCTCGAAAGTGGGCGCGCTGGGTAGCGTTTATGCGGGATTGTTTACCGATTCTGAGCCGCTGGTGCAGCAACTCACCTTTGCGGGTCAACAGGTGGGTGAAAAAGTCTGGCGCTTGCCGTTAGATCAAGCCTACGATGATGAGCTGAAATCCACTATCGCCGATTTAAAGAATACTGGTAAAGAAGGCAGCGCGGGGGCATCGTCTGCCGCCATGTTCCTCAAACGCTTTGCGGGTGAGCAACCTTGGGCTCACCTCGATATCGCTGGCAACGCCTTAACCGCCACCGATACCGCCGTCGTGCCAGCTGGCGCCACGGGTTATGGCGTGCGCCTGCTCAGCACTTGGTTAACTCAGCCTAAGGCACAAAACTAACGCTATATTGTGAGTTAACTAGATCCAAACCCGCTCAAGCCGAGTCTATGGCTGGTTTGAGAAGCTAGATTAAGGGATATCGTCGATATCCCTTTTTTATTGCCCTGCACTTGTGCCACTTCATTAAAGTAAACAATCAATTAGCCGCTATGGCGCGCCAGTGCTGAAAAATCGATTAATCCCCCATCTCAAACCCGCCAGATTCGATAAAATCGATTAGGATGATAGTTTTTATGCGTTATATTTATAATTCTAGGCTGGGTAATATGCTTCACATCAACGGGACACAAGTTAAGTGCCTCGTACTTAATTCACCATAATCAACTAAATGGAAGCATAAAATGACTCAGTCAATTATCAACAGCACAATCAAACCATTCAAAGCCACTGCTTACCACAATGGTGAGTTCGTTCCTGTAACTGAACAAGATCTGTTAGGTAAATGGTCAGTTGTATTCTTCTATCCAGCAGACTTCACTTTCGTTTGCCCAACTGAATTAGGCGACATGGCGGATCACTACGCTAAGTTACAATCTATGGGCGTTGAAGTTTACTCAGTATCGACTGACACTCACTTCACTCACAAGGCATGGCACGATACTTCTGACACCATCAAGAAGATCAACTTCCCAATGCTGGCTGACCCAACTGGCGTGATCAGCCGTAACTTCGGCGTGATGATCGAAGAAGAAGGTTTAGCACTGCGTGGTACTTTCGTTATCAACCCAGAAGGCCAAGTGAAAGTTGCTGAAATCCATGACTTAGGTATCGGCCGTAGCGCTCAAGAGCTGGTTCGTAAGATCCAAGCGGCTCAATACGTTGCCACTCACGATGGCGAAGTTTGCCCAGCTAAATGGCAACCAGGTGACGAAACCTTAGCACCATCTTTAGACCTAGTAGGCAAAATCTAATCTAGCCTAACAAGAGTCAACCCCGCCAACCTAGCATCTCAAGCTAGTTGGTACCGCAGTAAGGTGGCAATTGCACGAATCCCCATGAGCTTAGTCTCTAAGTGATTGGGGTAAGTGATGCAGCCAACGCCACTGCGGTGCCAAATAGGAAGAGATAACCGCCCCCTGCAAGGTTCTAGGTTGGCACCCTCGCGTTTTTCTCTCTTTTCAATTTTTTATAATGATTTTGGAGTCATCATGTTAGATGCGAATTTGAAAAATCAACTGCAAACCTATCTGCAAAACCTCAAGAGACCAGTTGAACTTGTCGTGTCAGCAGATGAAAGCAGAAAGTCTCAAGAATTAACAAGCTTAGCCAATGACATCGTTAGCCTTTCAACATTAGTGAGCCTCAAAGAAGCTCAAGGCCTCCGCACGCCAGCGATGACAGTGGTTAACCCAGAACTCAATACTCAGATTAGCTTTGCTGGTCTGCCTATGGGTCACGAATTTACCTCACTCGTGTTAGCCCTGCTGCACACGGGTGGGCACCCCATCAAACTCAGCGACGAAATTATTGAGCAGATCCGTAATCTGCCTGGCAAATATGAGTTTGAAACCTATGTGTCTCTCACCTGCCAAAACTGCCCTGATGTGATTCAGGCGCTGAATATGATGGCGGCGATTAACCCGAACATCACCAACGTGATGATCGACGGCGCCCTGTTCCAGGATGAAGTTGCCAGCCGCAATATCATGGCCGTACCGTCTGTGTACTTGAACGGTGAAGTCTTTGCCGCGGGTCGTATCAGCATTGGTGAGATCTTAAATAAACTCGATACTGGCGCGGCCAGCCGCAAAGCGGAAGAACTCAGCCAAAAAGCCCCATACGAAGTCTTAGTCGTCGGTGGTGGCCCGGCTGGCGCAGCAGCTGCTATTTACGCTGCCCGTAAAGGTCTGCGTACCGGTGTGGTGGCCGATAAATTCGGTGGTCAAGTCGCCGAAACCGTCGGGATCGAAAACTTTATTTCGGTTAAAGCGACTGAAGGTCCAAAACTGGTGGCTAACCTTGAAGCCCATGTGCGTGACTATGAAGTCGATATCATGGATAACCAAAAAGCCGTTAAACTGGCGAGCGATGGTTTATTCGAACTCGAACTGGCAAGCGGCGCTAAACTGCGCAGCCGTACCATACTACTGGCAACCGGTGCCCGCTGGCGCGAAATGAATGTCCCCGGCGAGAAAGAATACCGCGGTAAAGGCGTAGCCTACTGCCCACACTGTGACGGCCCATTATTTAAAGGCAAACGTGTTGCAGTGATCGGTGGCGGTAACTCAGGTATCGAAGCGGCAATCGACTTAGCCAACATCGTTGAGCATGTCACAGTACTCGAGTTCGACAGCAAACTGCGCGCCGATGATGTGCTGCAACGTAAAGCGGCCTCTATGGGTAACATCAAAATCATTACTCAGGCGATGACCACTGAAGTAACAGGTGACGGTACCCGTGTAGACGGCCTGAACTACACCGACCGTGCAACGGGTGAAAGCCATCATATCGCGCTGGCGGGTATCTTCGTACAAATCGGTTTAGTGCCCAATGCCGAATGGTTAAAAGGCACTGTGGATTTGACTCCTCGCGGCGAAATCATCGTCGATGAACGCGGCCAAACCTCAGTACCGGGCGTATTTGCCGCAGGTGACGTGACTAACTCACCTTACAAGCAAATCATCATCGCCATGGGCAGCGGTGCCAATGCCTCACTGGGTGCATTTGATTACTTAATTCGCCATAGCGATGACAGTACCGAGACTACAGCGACTAAAGCGGCTTAATCGTTAACCGATTAATCCCCTCACTAAAAAGCCAGCTTATGCTGGCTTTTTGTTTTAGCGCCAACAATCCTGTTCTACAGGTAAGCATTCTCAAGCCGAATTTGCATTAGGGTTTCTGGTGTATCGACCGCTTTAAAACCAAATTGGGCATAGAGTCCATGGGCATCGCGGGTAGCGAGCATTATGCGTCTTAATCCTTGCAGATCAGGATGTTCCATTATTGCTGCCATCATCATCTTACTTAAACCTAAGCCACGGTGAGATTCGAGGACAAACACATCGGCAAGGTAGGCAAAGGTGGCTTTATCGGTAATCAGTCGCGCAAAGGCAAGCTGCTGATTATCCTTATCAAACACCCCAAAACATAAACTGTTACTAAGCGCCTTTCGCAAGAGTTCTGGCGGCATACCCTGCGCCCAATAACTGTTGGAAATAAAACCATGGATAAGCTCAAAATCCATTTCCGTTTGCGCTGTGCTGACCCGGTATTCCATCACTCGCCTCGATTTAGCTGTTGTTGACGCTTACCAATAACATAAAAGCCATGGCAAATAACACTAATTTAGCTAATGAATACAAGGCTCCCGCCAGCGTGCCACCGCCATGGTTAGTAAATGCCAAGTGGCGATTGATTTCATATTTAAATAAATGGGCGAGATGACGATAAGCCAAAAAATAAAGCAGTGAAGCCGCAGGCCAAATGCCGATAATCAGCATTTGGCCCTGTTCCTTGGTCGTCAAAAGCGCTGACAGAAAGGGGATACTCAAACATGCCGCGTATATCCAAGCGAAACGCTTGAGTAACTGACGAATTTTTTTATCCGATAACGGCTTCAACTGAACTCCTTTTCATCTTACCTCCACGCAATCACTGACTACATTGGCTCGATTTGCTCGACCATCAACTGCAGGGTGAAATTACCGCGATATTCGTTCACATCCAACTTATAGACGATGCGCGCATGTTGAATCGTCGCATCGGGCCAAGTGTGTAAATCCACATTAAAGGCAATCGCATCTAACATCACGGTACTGCATGGGGTTTCAAGCACTAATTTAAGATGGCGCTCCCCCACAATCCGTTGCTGGATAACCTTAAAATAACCATCGAATAATGGCTCCTCGAAGGACTGACCCCAAGGTCCGGCATTACGCAGTAACTGGGCGATTTCGAGGGTAAGTTCCGTCGGCGTTAATTCGCCATCGGACCAAAGCTCACCCGTGAGTTGCTCAGGCTTTAACAGTTCACGCACCCCATCATCATAGGCTTTAGCAAAGGTTGCGAAGCCACCGGACTTTAAAGTTAAGCCAGCCGCCATTGCATGGCCGCCAAATTTGCTGATAAGCCCAGGATGGCGAGAGTTAACCAACTCCAGCAGATCGCGCATATGCAAGCCTTTGATAGAACGCGCCGAGCCTTTAATTTCACCATTACCCGCGTCGGCAAAGGCGATAACGGGTCTGTGGTATTTATCTTTAATCCGCGAAGCAAGAATACCTATAACCCCTTGGTGCCAATCCTCTTGAAAGAGGGCAATGCCCCACGGAAGTTGCTCTTCATTAAGCTTTAGATACTCAAGACTTTTCAGCGCCTCTTGCTGCATCCCGACCTCAAGCTCACGTCGCTCTTGGTTGAGACTATCGAGTTCTGCCGCCATCCGCCTTGCATACATGATGTCTTCGCACAGCAGGGTTTCGACCCCTAGCGCCATTTCATCCAGCCGGCCGGCGGCATTGAGCCTTGGCCCTACGGCAAAGCCAAAGTCCGAGGCAACAATGCGAGCTGGATTACGTTTGGCCACTTCGAGTAAGGCGGTAATGCCTACGCGGCATCGACCACTGCGTACCCGCTGCAATCCCGCCTCGACCAGAATACGATTGTTGGCATCGAGCGACACCACGTCGGCCACAGTGCCAAGGGCAACAATATCCAGCAGAGTACCGAGGTTGGGCTCGGCAATACCACGGGCTTGATACCAATGACGAGCGCGCAGCTCTGCCCTAAGCGCCGTCATCAGATAAAAGGCAACCCCGACGCCAGCAATGGATTTACTGGCAAACTGACAACCGGGCTGGTTGGGATTCACTATGGCATCGGCCGCCGGTAACTCATGGCCGGGTAAGTGATGGTCGGTGATCACCACCTGCATGCCAAAGGCTTTGGCGGCGGCAACCCCCTCAATCGAAGAAATACCGTTATCAACAGTGATAAGTAATTCTGCCTGTTTGGATGCCGCCACGGCGACAATCTCAGGGCTTAGGCCATAACCGTAATCGAAACGATTGGGGATCAGATAATCGACCTTACTCGCGCCCATCATCCGCAGCGCTAGCAAACACACACTGGTCGAGGTAGCGCCGTCGGCATCGAAATCGCCGACGATCAGTATCGACTTATCCTGCTGCATCGCATCGGCAATCAACTTAGCGGCCGGCTCCAAGCCCTTCATTGTATCGGGTCTTAACAGGCCTTTGAGCACCAGTTCGCATTCGTTGGGCATAACACCACGGCGGGCGTAAAGCTGTCTTAATAACGGCGGAAGGTGAGCGGGTAAATGGCTATCATCAACGGTTGGACGACGGACTATCTTATGGATCAAGGGAGCAAACTCTTAAGCAATCATGGGGCTAAGATAACAAAAAGGTGAGCCTTAAGCTCACCTTTAATGGGATAAATTTATCCGAAATGGATTATTTGCGAGCTTCTAAAGTACGCAATAGATCGGCAGGTGGTTGATATCCTGGGATCATATTACCGTCTTCCAATACGATTGCAGGCGTGCCGTTAACGCCAAAGCTGGTGCCTAGCTCGTACTGCTCAGCAATCTTGGCATCACAGGTCGCGGCAGACACTTTTTTGCCCGCCTTGGCTTCTGTCATGGCCTTTAATGGGTCCTTAGCACACCAAATAGCCTGCATCTCATCGGCATTGGCAGATGGTACACCAGCACGTGGGAAGGCTAAGTAACGCACGGTAATGCCAAGCTTGTTGTAGTCGGCCATTTGGCTATGTAACTTACGGCAGTAGCCACAGCTCACATCGGTAAACACAGTCACAACGTGTTTTTCATCCTTGGCTTTATATACCAGCATATGATCTTCAAGCGGCTTCATCATCGCCAGACGAGGTCCTGCAAGCGCCGCTTCCGTCAGGTTTTTCATGCCCTTATCAATATCGTATAAATTACCGTGGAACAGTTTTGAACCATCGCGGCTGATATAGAGCACGCCACGGTTGGTCATGGCTTGATATAAACCTTCGATGGGTGAATCCTGCACTGTAATCACTTCAACATCTAACATCTCGCTGAGTTTTTGCTTAATCGCAGCTGTGTCGGGAGTGGTCGCCGTAGCGGCGCTGGCCAGAGGCGCAACAACAAGCGCGAAAACTAAAGATAATGCTCGGGTCAACTTCATGGGACTTCCTATTAAGTAAATCGCTACTGCGACATATGGGTCATCTTATTAGACCCTGTATGGGGGCAAAAAGTTACAGACAAGCTAGATAGAATGCAAATTTATACTGTAACTAAATTCAACCATTCGCGGTTTTGTGAAGGATCCAACTTAACCGCGAGGATGATGCTGTTGGTGCAACTCTTGTAATCTCGCTCGCGCCACATGGGTATAAATTTGAGTCGTCGATAAGTCACTGTGACCTAAGAGTAATTGTACCACCCTAAGGTCGGCGCCATGGTTGAGTAAGTGGGTGGCAAAGGCATGGCGCAGAGTATGGGGTGAAAGTTCGGTTTCGATGCCGGCGCGGCTCGCATAGAGCTTGATCCGATGCCAAAAGGTTTGCCTCGTCATCATCTGTGCTCGCTTCGAAGGAAATACCACATCGGACTGGATATTGCCCAAGAGTTCGTGGCGTGCAAAGCTTAAGTAGTGCTCAACCTCGGTAATGGCCAGCTCGCCCATGGGCACTAAGCGCTCTTTACCGCCCTTACCCACAATCCGTACTAAACCTTGGCGCAAACTCATCTGCTCCAGGGTGAGTCCCACCAGTTCACTCACCCGTAATCCAGTGGCGTATAAGAGTTCAAGCATGGCTTTATCACGGCACTCTACAGGATCGTCCACATTGGGCTCGGCCAGCAATCTATCGACCTGTGACTCACTTAAGGAATCGGGCAACTGCCGACTCAATTTGGGCGATTCAATCAGCGCCATAGGATCGCCAGCAATCTGTTTGGTCTGCAATAAATAAGTGTAAAAGCGCCGTAAACTGCTAAGTAAACGTGCGCTACTGGTGCGGGCAAATTGTTGTTCAACTCGGTAGGCTAAGTAGGCGCGCACATCGGCTTGCCCCACCTCGATTAACCGCAGGCCTTGGCTCTGTTGATAGCGGTCAAAATGGCGTAAGTCGGTGCGATAGGCACTCAAGGTGTTATCACTTAAGCCCTTACTGGACCAAAGATCATCGAGAAAGGCATCAATAAGCGGATCGCACTGATAGGTTTTAGCCACAAAAACTCCATAAAAAAACGGCGTATTCTAAGGATACGCCGTTGATATTAACTCAATTGTTCTGCTTGTGGCAGCGTCTTGTTTATGCCGCGCTGACCGCTTTCGCACCGCCGCGACCAAACAATAAACACAGCACGATCACGACTAAGGTGGGCAGTAACCACGCCATGCCTTCTTCGTACAGTGGCAGGATAGACAGTGTAGGAGACATACCGCTAACGAGATCGATAAAGCTCTGCGCCGCTTCGGTAATGCCTTTACCGTCTTCACCAGTGAGGCCTTTTGCCGCGACTTTCATCCCATCGAAAATACCAAACAGCAGCGCTACAGACAGTGCTGCACGGTGGGCAAACTGTGGACGCGGGAAGTGTTCGGTCAAGAAGGTCACCGCCACTAAGGCAATCGCCACAGGGTAAACCGCCATTAACACTGGAATACTGATAGCAATTAACTGAGACAGGCCCACGTTTGCGATCAAGGCACAGATGGCACTCAGCAGAACCACTAAGAAACGGTAAGACAGCTTTGGCATCAGCTCATTGAAAAACTCAGAGCAGGCACTCACTAAACCGACCGCCGTGGTTAAACAGGCTAAGGTCACAACGGTCGACAGTAATACTGTGCCTAAACTGCCAAACTCACGAGTCACATAGTTAGTTAAAATCTCGCCACCGTTTTTAGCGCCTACGGCAATATCACCCGCCGTCGCACCTAAAAAGAACAGAGATACATAAACAAAAGCCAGACCTGCCGCCGCAATAAAGGCTGCGCGGATCAAGTATTTAGTTTGCGCGCTAGGCTGGTCGATCCCCTTTTTACGCAGCAGATCGATAATCAACATACCAAACATTAACGACGCTAGGGTATCCATGGTGTTGTAGCCTTCGAGGATACCTTTGGTTAGCGGATGGTTTTGGTAGTCACCCACGGCCACGCCAACTTCTGCAGCGGGCAAAAACACCACAGACAGGGCTAAACCCACCAGCAATAACAACAGGATAGGCGTTAATACCTTACCGACGCTGTCGAGTAATTTTCCGGGGAACAATGCCAGCAGCATAGTCACAGTAAAGAAGCACAGGGTATAGATAAGTTGCGACAAATTAAGCGACAAACTGCCGAGCATAATGGTCGCACTAGTGTTGTCGATAAAGGGCTTAGCACCGATTTCATAGGCCACCAGACCCGTACGTGGCGCCGCAAACGCAGGCCCAATAATGATATAAATCGCGATGGCCAATGCGGTTGCCGCAAACACTGGTAGCATAGCCATAACCTTACCTTGAGCCTTAGCAACAGCAATGAGCCCTACTAAAGGTAAACCTACGGCAGTGATGAGAAAACCTAACATAGCAAGGGGCATATTCTCCCCGGCCAACATGCCCGCAAAGGGTGGAAAAATTAAGTTACCCGCCCCCAAAAAAAACGCGAAGGTCATAAAACCTAAGCCTAATGTATCCCCGATACTCATCTGATTGTCTTGCACGGAAAGCCCCATCTTGTCTTATTGTTTTTAATAAACTTAAGTGATTATGTGTCGATTAGCCATAGCTAAAACAAAGCCCATCCGGAGTGCAAATCTATGTTTACACAATTCCGTGGTAAATATGTGCGATATCTGCTGAGTTTATAAACAAAAATGAACTAAAAATTGGCTTCACTGCCGATTTATTCACCTAAAAACCCGTTCACCTATCCGTTAATCATAAAATTGATTAAAAATGGGGGCGAAACTAATATCAGAATTTAAAAACCAATACAACAGACAAGATTGTTTTCACCTAAAAAAGCCCTGCAATGCTAATTAACTGCTAACAATGCGTTACCGGGGTAATAAATTAAACCGTTAATTAAGTGAACTTCGACTCAAAACAGCATAAAAAACACAAAAACTAGATCTAAATGGAAGAATGAACTTATTTGTATCAGGCACAAAAATCTTAGCGAATATGCGTTATGCCCTTTAAAATAACGCCAGCCCTTATGGGCAAGCTCTTTATTATTCACTTAATGATGTAATTTCCATGGCATTTACCTTTAAACAATTCCACATTGACGACCTTAATTGCGGCATGCCCGTCAGCACCGACGGCGTGATATTAGGCGCATGGGCTCCCCTATCGCAGGCTAAGCATATTCTCGATATTGGTGCGGGAAGTGGATTGTTAAGTTTAATGGCGGCGCAGCGTAGCCAAGGGCAAATCATCGCTATCGAATTAGAAGAAAAAGCCGCAGCGGCCTGTAGATACAATATGACGCAAAGTCCGTGGGCGCAGCGCTGCCAGCTTATACATGGCGATATTCAGCACGTTTGCCAACAACCTGAGTATCAAGGGCATTTCGACCATATCATCTGTAACCCGCCCTACTTTGAGCATGGCCCCAAGGCGAACGAGCAACATAGGGCGATGGCGCGCCACACTGACACCTTAGGCTTTACGCCCTTACTCGAGGCGATAAATCAGTGCCTATCGCTTGAGGGTTACGCCAGCCTTATTTTGCCCATCCAAAGCCTGACGCGCTTTAAGGCTTGCCTAGATCAGACTGAACTTTATCTTGTGCAGGAAGTGAGGGTTAGCAGTGTGGAGAATAAGGTCGCCAATCGCGTGTTACTGCTGTTGGCTAAGACTGCGCAGACTAAAAGTCACGATGAATCCCGTCAATACACAGAGCTCACTCTACGCCGGGAAGATGGCCGCTACACCGAGAAAATGATTGCCCTGACAAAAGATTTTTATCTAAAACTGTAATTCAAACGAGTGATAAGGCTCATAGCAAGAGCCTTATCTTTTGTCGCTAATCTAATATCAGCTATCTACCCATTTATTTTTAATCTCTAGCACTTTATCTAAGTTATCGCTAAATAAGCGCACCAACTCAGGATCGAAATGCACCCCGCTCTGCTCATGGATATAGTCCATGGTCTTCTCGACTGACCAAGCCTCTTTATAGGGGCGTTTACTGGTCAGGGCGTCAAACACATCGGCGAGGGCAACTATGCGTCCTTCTAAGGGAATGGCTTCGCCTTTCAATCCATTAGGATAACCAGTGCCGTTCCATTTCTCGTGGTGAGTTAAAGACACGGATTTCGCTAACCGTAGCAGCTCAGAATCCGCCTCACCGATAATTTCGGCGCCAATATGGGGATGGGTTTTCATAATGGCAAACTCTTCATCGGTCAACTTACCCGGTTTGAGCATAATGCTATCGGGAATACCAATTTTACCTATGTCGTGCATGGGCGCCGCGTGTAATAAATCATCCGCCTGCGCCTCACTCAGGCCGTAGGCCAAGGCCAAAATTTTAGAATAATGGCTCATGCGCAGCACATGGGTACCGGTTTCATTATCTTTATATTCGGCGGCGCGACCTAAACGTTGGATCACTTGCAAGCGAGTGCGGCGCAATTCATCGGCCTGCACTAAGGATAAATGGGTTTTCACCCGTGCTTTGACTACGGTGGCCGAAATCGGCTTCACAATATAATCCACCCCGCCCACGGCAAAGCCCGCCGCTTCATCGTGCTCATCATTCAAAGCGGTAACAAAAATCACGGGGATCGACTGGGTCTCAGGGATATTTTTCAGCAACTGACAGACTTCTAGCCCCGTCATATTGGGCATCATAATATCGAGTAGGATCAGCGATGGCAGCTCAGTTTGCGCGAGGCGCAGGGCCTCTTCGCCACTTTTGGCAAAGATAAGATGGTAATCCTGATGTAAAACTTGCTTGAGCACCCGTAAGTTAACGGGCTCATCATCCACCAACAATAAGGTTTTCTTATGTTCAGATGTAGACTGCATTGCTACTCCTTATTCGCGGTGATAGAACGCCGTAACTCGGTCAATTCGTTATGGGCAATATCAAAATCAAAGTTGTCTAAGGCTTCGGTAATCATGGCCACATGAAGGCGCAGATGCTCATCAATACGAGCCGTGAGTTCCTCAAGATCAGACTCTTCAAAACTATGGTGCGCAATCGATGCCAGCAAGGCATCAATATACGCTAATAATTCTGCGGGATCGCTTGTCCCCACATGGACGGATGCGCTGGCCGTTGGCATTGTGGTGCCCTCGATATAATCCCCAATCTCGACGAGGGAGTCGCTTACCTTAGCAACAATGGCCTCCATGGCTTCACGCGATGGCGACTCAGCTTGCGCCAACTGCTCTAACTGTCCAAAGTGCGCCATCCACTGCAATAGACCCAAATTCCCACTGACGCCTTTCAAACTATGGCTTAGGAGCTTAATGGTCACAGTATCTTGGTCACTTATCGCCTGTTGTAGCGCTTGGTTTTTCTCTGGCCATTGGGCAATAAACTTCATCAACTCTTTGATAAATTGCGGTTTAGAGCCCCACAATTTCACGCCCTTGGCTTCATCGACTAATTGCGTGCTAGCAGGCTGCGAAGAGACAAACTCGGCCTGAGGCGGATTAAGCTGCAACACTCTGGCAATTTCCCGCGTCAGCAGCACAAAATCGATGGGCTTATTGGCAAAGCCATCCATACCGGCTTGCTCGGCGGCGCTCTTATCTTGCTCTAGCACGCTCGCGGTTAACGCAATAATTGGCATACGGGGTAATTGAGATGCGACTTCTTGCTCACGACGCATCTTCGCCGCCGTCAGACCATCCATAACTGGCATTTGCAGATCCATCAACGTGATATCGATGTCGGCTTTTTGCATCCGCAGCAGCGCCTGTTCACCATCGCGGGCGGTGATCACTTTATGCCCTTGGCGGGTTAACCACACAGACAGGAGATCGATATTCTGCTGAATATCATCGACCACTAACATCGTCAGTGGCGGTAATGACCAGTTATCGTCGTGCTGGCTCGATAGCGGCTCAAAGCTAGGTTGCAAGGGAATAGTAAAACGGAAGGTACTGCCTTGGCCGAGGGCACTTTTCGCCTCAATCTTACCGCCCATCAACTCAACCAACTGTTTACTGATAGTCGTGCCAAGCCCTGTGCCGCCGTATTTTCGGCTCATGGACACATCGGCCTGGGCAAATGCCTCAAAGACCCGATTTAGCTGCTCGGGGGACATGCCAATACCGGTATCGACAATCTCGAAGCTAACCTGAGAGTCATCCTGCGGGAAGACGTTGACCGTGACTTTGCCTTCACAGGTAAATTTAACCGCATTACCAATTAAGTTGATCAGCACTTGGCGGATGCGCTCCGGCGAGCCAATAAAGTTCGCCGCCATCGTCGGCGCGATATTAACCTCGAGGGATAAGCGCTGTTTTTTCGCCTGCAACCACAGGGTTGAAATCACAGTATCGATTTCATCGGTTAAACAAAACACGCGGTTTTCTAACTCGAGTTTGCCCTTGTCGAGCTTGGCGCTGTCGAGCACATCGTTGAGTAAATGCAGCAAAGATTTGGCGGAGCGATTGATGGTGGAGAGCTGTTTTTGCTGATCAACATCTAATACCGACTCCAACAGAATATCGCTAAAGCCGATGATGGCATTCATTGGCGTGCGGATCTCATGGCTCATGTTAGCCAAGAAGGCCGCGCGGGCGGCAGCCGCCTGCTCGGCATTATTCTTCGCCGTCACTAAGTCCTGCTCCATCTCCTTACGCTCGGTGATATCCATCAGGAAGCCGTCAATCCACACCTCTTTACTGGTTTCATCGAGGATATAATTGCCGTGCTCGAACAGCCAACGCACCCCGCCGTCTGCGCGGATAATGCGATATTCCATCGAAAAGGTCGGCGGCTGCGCTTGGGCGTAAATGGTTTCAATATCGTCCGGGTGATAGAGATCCGAGAAGAAACGTTTCGGATGGGGAAGCTCGAAATCCTCGGCGGGATAGCCAGTGATGTTTTGCACCGCGTCGCTGATAAACACCATGGGCCAGCCCTCAGTGCTTTTGCAGCGATAGGCAATGCCTGGAATATTAGTGATCAGCGAACGAAACTTTGCCTCATTGTTTTTAAGCTCTTGCTCCATCTCATTACGTTGGCTGAGATCGGAAATAAAGCCGACAAAGTAATGGGCTTTACCCTGCATCACATGGCCAATACTTAGGCGCACAGGCACTAAATGGCCCGCCTTATGCTGCGCCTCGACCTCACGCCCCGTGCCGATAATCTGCGCCTCACGGGTTTTCACGTACTGGGCTAAATAACCATCGTGGTTCGGCCGAATTGACTCGGGCACAATTTTCTTCACATTCGCGCCCAGTAACTCGGCGGAGGACCAACCTAAAATAGTGGTCACCGCTTTGTTCACATTCACTATGATGCCTTGCCCATCGATCGTAATAATCCCATCAACGGCGGTATTCATCATGGCGCGCATACGGTCTTCGTTTGATTTTGCGAGCAAAGACAGGTCTTTATACTTAAAAATTACGTTCACGATCAGCACTAAGCAGATAATGATAACAGTGATCACCGAGACGCCGAGCGCCAGATAAAATGAGATTTCCGAGGTCTGCTGGCTCAGCTCCAAGCCTTCGGGTTTAACGAATCGCGCCGCCGCCATGCCAGTGTAATGCATGCCAGAAATCGCCAGTCCCATCACGATACTGGCGATAAAATTACAGCTAATGCTATTCATATTGGAGGAAATAAGCTGATTCAGCCCAGTGCGAACCCACAGCGCAATAATGGCGAGTAATACGGCGACTACGATCGAGAGCGCAAAAATCCATGGGTCATAACGCAGTAATGGCGCCATCTCCATGGCCGCCATCCCCACATAGTGCATAGTGCCAATCCCTGCGCCCACTAAGGTGCCGCTAATTAACACTTGGGAAAGTTGAAAACTCGGCTTTGAGAGCAAATTCAGCGCCACCCATGAGGCACCAATACTAGGTAAAAGGGATAGCGCCGTGAGCCCAAAGTTATAGGTTACGGGCGAACATAAATCGAAGGCTAACATTCCGATAAAATGCATCGACCAGACCCCACCGCCGAGGACGACGCTCCCCGTCAGTAACATGATCTGCTGCCGCGCTCTCGATTGACTCTGCACCGCTTGAGAGGTGACCTGAAAGGCCATAAAAGCGGCAAAAATCGCAATCAGAATGGAGATAGTGACTAGCAGGGGATTGTAATAGACATTCAGCAATAGGCTGTCTTGGGAAGAAATAAAAAACTGCGATAACCAATCAAAAGCCATATGTTCCAAGCCCATGTTTTAGAAACGTAAAACCTAATCGTAACCAACATTCGAATACGCCAATCCAAGCAGGGCTAACGCTTGGGTACTATGGGATGCGCTCATCAACCATAGGCACTATTTATTGTTAAGACTCCAGCTAACATCCCATCAATCCTTCGAACTCTCTCAACAACAGCCAATTTTTTACAAAATTCTCTTTATCTTATACATCTTTTGCAAAATGTCTGCCTTCAAATGCAATAGAGTACGGTAAAATCCACTCCCAACAGCCGCCACCAACGAGCCTTGAAGTGAGTAGACCCGCACTGCATCGGCCAAAGCACGTAAAAGTAAACCCTCTCCCGATTAAATGATTTAAGTTAACGACTATAACCTTTATAATACTTGGCTATTATTCGTCGAGACGCCGCGCATGCAATTTGAAGATTTTCAGCTTGACCCTAGCTTATTAGAGTCACTTAAAGCCATGGGGCACCTGTCGCCCACCACCATCCAGCAAGAAACCCTGCCACATGCCCTCGAGCAGCGGGATATTTTGGCGCGCGCCCCGACGGGTACAGGTAAAACCGCCAGTTTCTTATTGCCTGCGTTGCAACATTTAATCGACTTTCCCCGTCGCTATTCTGGCCATGCGCGAATTTTGATCCTGACGCCAACACGTGAGTTAGCCAGTCAAATTCACCGTTATGCCTGCCACTTAGCCACAGGCCAAGGGCTGAATATCGCCATCATCACTGGTGGTGTGCCCTATGGTCCGCAGGAAGAAGCCTTAAAAGACAATATCGATATTCTGGTCGCGACTCCTGGTCGTCTGATGGAATATTTAGATAGAGGCAAATTCAGCGCAGAATCGGTCGACATATTGATCATCGACGAAGCCGACCGCATGCTCGATATGGGTTTCTCCGCCGTGGTGAAGGCCATTGCCATGGAAGCCCAAGGTCGTAAGCAAAATATGCTGTTTTCGGCCACCCTCGAAGGCAGTGGCGTTATCCGTTTTGCCCGCGAAGTGCTTAACGATCCTATCGAAATCGATGTCGACGCACCGCGCAAAGAAAAAGCCAAGATCCACCAATGGATCCACCTTGCAGATGATAAAGAACATAAGATTGCCCTGCTGTGCCATCTGCTCAAGCAGGAAGAGGTTAAACGCGCCATCGTATTCGTAAAGACTCGCGATGTGGTTTCTAGCCTCGAAGGTCAGTTGCTGAAAGCCGGTATTCCCTGCGCCTTTATGCGTGGCGATATGGAACAGAAGAAACGCTTCCAAGCCTTAAGCCGCTTTACCAAAGGCGAAGTGAATGTGTTACTGGCGACCGATGTGGCCGCTCGTGGTATCGATATCGACGATATCACCCATGTGATTAACTTCGACATGCCACGTTCTGCCGATAGTTACATCCACCGCATTGGTCGTACTGGCCGCGCGGGCGCCAAAGGAACGGCGATTTCGTTAGCCGAAGCCCACGATATGCGCATTGTCGGTAAGATTGAGCGTTATATCGAGCAGCCGCTTAAGCGCCGTATCATTGAGGAACTGCGTCCTAAGCACAAAGAAGCGCGTGTACCGACCAAGAAAAAAGCGAAGGTGAAAGCCAAAGAAGCGGCCAAGCGAACCAGCAAGAAAGAGGCCGCGAAAAAGGCCACTAAAATTGCTCGTAAGAAGCAAGCTTAAACCCTCCAGAAAGCCGCATAATGCGGCTTTTTTTATGCTCGCCCGCCGCAAAAAAATCGCTATCACAAATGCAAACGGAGTGACCCAAACACTCTTATCTTCCGTATGCTTATCAGCAGTCAAAAAAGAGGTGGCGTACCGTAAAAACGCGCCATCACCTTTAGACACATTTTATTTACAAAAATAAATTTATTGCGCCGCTCGACTCTGATACTTTAGGCGCATTAAGCGATTTAGCACGGATGTAACAATCATATGATGAAAACTTTACTCAGGAGATTATCTCCTCTGTTTATACTGCTGTTATTTGTTGTTGGTGCGATAGCACTGATGTCAACCAAGGAAGCTCCCGAACAAAAACCTGAAGAAATGCCAGTACCTATCGTCGATGTCACTCAGGTTGAGCAGCAAACGGTATCGCTTAATCTTCCTTCCTACGGCGTGGTTACCCCTAAATATAAGACGCAACTGGTGACTGAAGTCCAAGGGCGGATGCTGAGCATTTCGCCGCAATTTGTGGCTGGTGGCATAGTGAAGAAAGGCGACCAATTAGCCCAAATCGAACCTTCGGATTACGAAGCCGATTTAATGCAAGCCGAAGCCACCTTGGCTCAGGCAACCGCGGCGCTCAATGAAGAAATCGCCCGTGGCGAAGTCGCTAAAATCGAATTTAAGGGTTACGACAAAGGCTTGCCGCCAGAGCTGGGCTTACGTATTCCGCAGCTGAAAAAAGAGCAAGCCAACGTTAAATATGCCCAGGCTGCATTGGCTCGCGCCCAACGTAACTTAGAACGTACTGTTATCCGCGCCCCCTTTGATGGCATTATCAAGGCCAGAAATGTCGATTTAGGTCAGTACGTGACATTAGGCACTAACTTAGGAGAGCTGTACGACACTAGCATTGCCGAAATTCGTCTGCCTATCTCTAACGATGATTTAGCCTATTTGGAATCCGTCGATCATCCCGATACCCAAGTCACCTTAAGCGCCTCTTTGGCGGGCAAGGAAAACACTTGGATGGGGAACATTATTCGTAGCGAAGGCGTGATTGATGCCGATAACCGCATGGTTTACCTCGTCGCCGAGATTAAAGACCCTTACCTACGTGAGCACAAAACCCAAGGCAGTTTACCGTTGAAATACGGCAGCTTTGTGAATGCCGTGATTAAGGGCCGCACCGTCGATGGCATAGTTAAACTGCCTCGCCACGTGGTGCGTAACGAGCATGTGGCCTTAATTAACGAGCAAAATATTGTCGAGATGCGCCATGTGAATGTCGTGCGTAGCGATCTTGAAAATGTGTTCATCAAGGACAGCTTAAAAACCGGTGAGCGCGTTGCCATCACTCACTTTAGCAATATGGCGAATGGCCAGTTGGTCAAAATCATAGGTGAAGATGCCAAGCCGGTGCAGACACCCACACCTAAGGAAGATGCTCCTGAGTCGAGTCTTGCGGCCGCTGGAGTGAACTAATGGATACTCAAAAAGGGATCTTAGCCTGGTTTGCCCGCAACAGCGTGGCAGCCAACCTGTTAATGTGGGCGCTGCTGATTGGCGGTCTATTTAGCACAGTGTTGATTAATAAAGAGGTCTTTCCCTCTTTTAACCTTAACTTATTGAGCATTACCGTTGCTTATCCCGGCGCTGCGCCGCAGGAAATCGAAGAAGGCATCAACATCAAGATTGAAGAAGCCATCCAAGATATCAACGGGATTAAGAAAGTTACTTCGGTTGCCAGTGAAGGGGTTGGTGCCATCACGGTTGAAGTCGAAGATGACTACGACGTGCAAACCGTACTCGACGAAGCCAAGTTACGATTGGACGCGATCTCCACCTTTCCGGTGAACATCGAAAAACCGCAAATCTATAAAATCGAACCCGAAAACAACGTGATTTGGGTGTCGGTTTACGGTGATATGTCGCTGCACGATATGAAGGAGTTGGCCAAATCGGTACGTGATGATTTGACCCAACTTCCCGCCGTGACCCGCGCAAAAGTCACGGGTGTGCGCGACTATGAAATCGGTATCGAAGTCTCTGAAGATAAGCTGCGGGAATACGGCTTAACCTTCTCGCAAGTCGCCTTGGCGGTGCAAAACTCTTCTATCGACTTGCCGGGCGGCTCAATCCGCGCCGAAGATGGCGACATACTGCTGCGTACTAAAGGCCAAGCCTATACCGGTGATGATTTTGCCAACATTGTCGTCACTACCCGCGCCGATGGTAGCCGAGTAATGTTGCCTCAGGTGGCAACCATTAAGGACGATTTTGAGGAACGTTTAGAGTACACCCGCTTCAACGGCAAGCCTGCGGCCATTATTGAAGTGACCAGCGTTAACGATCAAAACGCCCTCGACATCGCTCAACAGGTCAAAGACTACGTTGAGAAACGCCGTGCCACTCTGCCAGCCAATGCAAAATTAGACACTTGGGGAGATTTAACCCACTACCTCAAGGGCCGTTTGAACATGATGATGTCGAACATGTTTTATGGCGCCCTGTTAGTATTTGTGATCTTAGCCCTGTTCCTCGATCTCAAACTCGCCTTCTGGGTGATGATGGGATTACCCGTGTGTTTCCTCGGCACTATGCTCATAATGCCGTTGGAACCTTTCTCCATGACCATCAACATGCTGACATTGTTCGCCTTTATTCTGGTCTTGGGGATAGTGGTCGACGATGCGATTGTGATAGGCGAAAGCGCCTACAGTGAGGTCGAACGGCACGGACACTCAATTGATAACGTGATCCGCGGGGCGCAAAAAGTCGCCATGCCCGCCACCTTCGGGGTGTTAACCACTATCGCCGCCTTTATTCCTATGCTGATGGTTTCTGGCCCCATGGGGATTATTTGGAAATCCATCGGCATGGTGGTCATCATGTGTCTGGCATTTTCACTGGTGGAATCTAAATTTATCCTGCCAGCGCACTTAGCCCACATGAAGTTCAGAAAACCAGGTGAACCCACGGGTTTCTTTGGACGCTTCAAGGACAGATTTAACAATCGCGTTCAGCACTTTATTCACCACAGTTACCGCAACTTCCTCGAGCGCTGTATCCAACATCGCTACAACGTCGTCGCGGCCTTTATCGGTGTGTTGATTTTATCCATAGCCTTAGTCGCCAGCGGCAAAGTGCGCTGGGTGTTCTTCCCCGACATTCCATCGGACTTTATCCAAGTACAGCTGGAGATGGATGAAGGCAGCTCAGAGCAGAACACCCTCAAGGTGGTACAGGATATTGAAGAAGCCCTGTACAAGATGAACGCCAAAATGGAAAAGGACAACGGCAGCGAAGTGGTGAAGCATAGCTTTATCAACATGAGCTCACGCACCTCCGCCTTTATCTTTGCCGAACTTACCAAGGGCGAAGACCGGGAAGTGGATGGCGAGGCCATTGCCGCCGCATGGCGCGAACAATTGCCCGAGTTACTGTCGGTGAAGAAGCTCGACTTTAACGCCAGCGGTAACGGCGGTGGCGGTGGTGATATCTCCTTTAGATTGACCTCGAGCGATCTCGAAGAATTATCCGCAGCCGCCCGCGAGCTTAAGCAAAAGCTCGCCACCTACGAAGGTGTGTATGATATTGCCGATAACTTCTCTTCGGGCAGCCATGAGATCCGCTTAAAGATCCGCCCCGAGGCCGAAGCGCTTGGCTTAACCTTGTCTGATTTAGCTCGCCAAGTCCGTTATGGCTTCTATGGTTATGAAGCACAACGTATTTTGCGTAATAAAGAAGAAATCAAAGTCATGGTGCGCTACCCCTTGGAGCAGCGCCGTACCGTTGGCTACCTAGAGAATATGTTGATCCGCACACCGCAGGGCAAGTCGGTGCCTTTCTCTACCGTTGCCGAGGTCGAAAAAGGCGAATCCTACGCCTCTATCACCCGTGTCGATGGCAAGCGGGCAATTACCATTATTGCGAATGCCAACAAACACAAGGTTGAGCCTTCTAAGGTCGTTACTGAGATCCAGAAGGATTTCCTGCCGCAGTTACAGGCCAAGTATCCGAAAATCCAAACCACCCTCGATGGCGGCAGCTTGGATGAACAGAATGCTATGGTCGGTCTAATGCAGGGCTTCTTCTTTGCGCTGTTTACCATTTATGCCTTAATGGCGGTGCCGCTAAAGTCTTACAGCCAGCCGCTGATCATCATGTCAGTGATCCCCTTCGGGATTATCGGCGCGTTGTTTGGGCATTTGATCCAAGGTCTTGCCATGAGCGTCTTGAGTCTCTGTGGTATCGTCGCGCTCGCCGGGGTAGTGGTAAACGACTCCTTGATCTTGGTGGACTTTGTAAACCGTGCACGGGAACAAGGGCAATCGGTCAGACAAGCGGCGGTAGATTCAGGATGTTATCGTTTCAGGGCGATTATCTTGACCTCATTGACTACCTTCGTCGGTCTTGTGCCTATTATTCTTGAGCGCAGCCTACAGGCGCAGATTGTGATCCCTATGGCGACTTCCCTTGCCTTCGGTATCCTGTTCTCGACTGTGGTGACCTTAATTTTGGTGCCTTTGCTGTACATCATTCTCGATGATGCGAAACGCCTAGGTAGCCGCTTCTACCATTGGTGGTGGCGTCCAAAAACATCGCAGGAGAGGCATTTACATGCCAATGAGAGCCACAAGGTGTCCTTAGACGCCTTTAATGAACCTGACTATAAACAGGATTAGTGGTCGTTCAGTCACCATAGTCACCCATAAAAAGAGAGCCTAGGCTCTCTTTTTTATCTCTAACCTCCCCGAACGAGTAAAGCGCGTTGTGCGATCTAGGTGGCAGTTATCAAGGATCGCATTCGTTACACTCAACCTAAGTGACCGCCAAGATGCCAATAAAGTCGATAGTATGAAAACAGATCGGATGCCAAACTCACATTCTGCCCCAATCCATCCCGCCCCCATTAAAGCCACTGAAACCTTAGCCAATGGCAACACCACGGCGGAAGTGTGCACCAATGAAACCTGCGCCACCGAAACCTTAGTCTATGATATTCGCAGGAGTCGTTATCTGAATATCACGGGTCGCTGCACCCTGCGTTGTGCCTTCTGTCCTAAACACAATGGCAGTAAACAAATTCACGAGTATCAATTGGCATTGACCCACCAGCCCAAGCCGGAGGAAATTATCCCGCTGTTAGGCGAGGTGGAAGACTTTGAGGAATATGTGTTCTGCGGTTACGGTGAACCGACAATGAATCTACCGACCCTGCTGGCCGTTGCCAAAGAAATCAAACGCCGTGGCGGCCGCGTGCGGGTCAATACCGATGGCTTAGGCAACCTAGTTCACAGACGCAACATTCTGCCCGAGTTAGCGGAGTGCGTGGATGGATTATCCATATCCCTCAACGCCGACAATGAAGCCGCCTATAACCAACATTGCCGCCCAAAACTGGCAGGTTCCTACGCCGCCGTGAATGCCTTTATCGCCCTCGCCCCCCATTATATCGAGCGTGTACAAGTCTCGGCGATTGAGGGATTAGAAGGGGTCGACATCGATCTTTGCCGCGAACAAGTGCTCGCCTCGGGCTGCGAGTTTAAGCACAGAGTGTTAGGCGCACTCGGTTAACCGTTTCGCTCAGTCGCCTTGGGGTTGATGCATTGCTCGGGATAACAGAGTCGCCGAGCAACTTGCCACTGTCGTAACATTTCATTCGTGTTAACATAGCCTAATTAACAGTTAATCAACCCTAAATCGGCCCATGCTGAAAAAGAACCCTAACCTACACCCACTCGCGCCATTACTTTCATTGACCCAAGGGCTGCATTGGTCTCACCAACGCCTGTTGGCTGTCGCGAGCCAGTTATCGATGCTGGTGATAGGTATGATTATTTTAACTAACTTAATCATCACCTTAGGTGAACGTCGGTTACAGGAAGAATGGGCAACCCAAAGATATAGCGAACTACAAACCATAGGCACGCTGATCACTGATAAGGTCGCCTTCCAGCAATTTCGCACTCAGCTATTTGCCAAAGACGAGTTACTCAAACAGTACCTCAAAAATCCAACGGCCTCGTCTCAACAGAAATTACAGGCAAGTTGGCAGGAACTAGTGCAGCATATCCCCGAACTCCTCGGGATTGCCCTGTTCGATCCCCAAGGTAATTATAAGTTTGCGACACCTTCAAACTTTAGTCAGGACGCGCTACCTGCCGCCCTGTTAGGCTCGAGCCGCAACTTAGGTGGCAAAGAAGTCTTTACCTCACCCTTAGAGTTTGTGCCCCTCAATGGCATGCTCGAACCCTATATGTATCAAATGACTTGGCTTGAGAAACCCGATCAAAGCTCCATGGGTTATTTGATTACCTACAACTCGATTGTGCAGATGCTAGAAGCGATAAAGCCTGCATTTTCAAGCAATAAATCACCGATGCTAGTGTTAGATACCCAAGGGTTACTCTATGCCGGCGTGAGTGAACTAGCGCCCTTAACCCATATTCCCGATACCTTAGGCGCCAGTCTGCGCCAGAGTTATCCAGCGCTGTGGCGGGAAATGTCGATGAGCAACTTTGGCCAATTCCATGGTGAAGATGCCACCTTCGTGTACCTCAAAGTCGAGTTAACTAATCAGCCCGAACTGCGACGCGAATACTTTTTGCTCTCTTATATTCGTAACGATGATATCGCCTCTAAGTTTTCCCAATGGCAGAATATCGTCATCGTCGCTGCGCTAATTCTGACCTTACTGGCCGCTTGGGTGATCTTGCTCAGCCATATGTACCGCCTGCAGTATCGCTCGCGCCAATACAGTATCGATGTGGCCAATGCATTATTTAACAATGATATCGGCTTTATTCTCGCCAATGAGCAGGCACGGATTATCAGTGCTAACCCTAAGGCGGCCGAGGCGACTCAAGTGCCGCAGGATGAACTCACTGACCGCAGCCTGCAGCGCGCCCTTAATCTCGATGACTTGACCCTAGCACAAATGCTCGACCAAGTGCATCGACAGGGTGAATGGCAAGGCAAACTGTCGCTAGACAATGATAAGGGCTCAAGACTTAGCGTGTGCGTTCGCCAAGCGCCAAGATTGGGGCGCGGCCTACCGCATCTGTTAGTCTCCCTTGAAGATATTAGCGCCATGATCGATTGCCAGAATCAAGCCTTCTTAAGCGACTTACTCTGCGATACGACTGTGGCCACCGCGTTGACGGATGCCAATGGTAAGCTGATAAAAATCAATCCAGTATTCGATCAATTGATGCAGCTTAATGGTGATTTGAACCATGATTTAGCCTCACTGCTCGCCAACGATCTGGGTAACCAATGGCAGCGGATCACCGCCCAAATCAGCATGCAGGGTCAATGGCAAGGGCAGATCCTCTGCTCGCCCAATCTGCGCCATTCCAATTGTTTACAGGCGACCTTGAAGGGCCATGTGGCCGCCGACGGTGAGATTGACTACATCATCTGCACCTTAGAGCAAGCCGCCGATAGCCTAAGGGGCACAGAACCGCGCAGCTTTGTGCCGCACCGCAGCACTATTTTGCAGCATCTCTCCGATTTGGAACGCTATTTTGCTTCGCTATCGCCCCAAAGCCGCAACCACTCAAGTCTGCTGGTGATGGATATCAACCCTGAAGGCTTACTCAGCCATATGAGTGATATCGACCAACTCGAGACGCGTCAGCAGGAAGTGGAAGTGCAGCTCTTGCTCGAAATCCCCGCCCATTACCAAATCCTTCACTGGCAACTCGGTAAACTGTTGTTGTTATTGCCTGATACCGACGCCACGGCGGCGCATCACTTCGCCCTCAATACCATAGAAAAGCTCAACAGCAATGGCTTAGGTGAAGGGATTAGCATTGGGATTGCCAGCTATCAGGAAGGACAAAGCCTAGAGCAATACCTAGGCAATGCCGAGGTGGCGCTCAAACGGGCGAAGCAGAATAACGATCAGAATATCGGCCAGGCCTTTACTCGTCAGCCTTAGCGGGCGGATTAAAGGAATCGGGTAACTGACTTTGGGTGATCTCGATAATGGCCGAGCGGTTCATGGTGATTTTGTAGCGCGCGTATTCAGGTTCTTCACGGCCATCACGCAGTACTAAAATCAGATTCACTTGGTAGCGACGCTCGACCGACTCGTGGCTGATCTTGCCCTCAATTTCCTTATAAATTTTTGCCTTACCCCGCTCTAAGTAGCGGGCAAAGGGCACAAAACTAAAGTTCACTTGCTCTTGTATCGTCGAATATCCCGCCTGAAACTCGCCATGGTTTACCCGAGTGGCAATCTTGTAATGCAGGACTTCGGCATCGACCTTATTCTGGCTATGCCGTTGTTTTAGAATTTCGTTAACCTTTTCTGGCAAATCCTGTTGCCGCATAAATTCGAGCCAAACTAATTGTTTAGCGATTACCGACTGACTGGTGGTATCCCTTAAGATACGGCTCCAACGCGGCCGACCACGCTGAATAAAGCGCCAGAGAGCATTACGCACATCGTCCTTAAAGATTTCACGAAATCCGTAAATGACCGCCAGCGTCAGCACCAACGCTATGGTAAAGCCGCTAAAGACGCCCTGCGCCTCGATGATCAGCGCCGAGACCACCAACATCACCAACGCGGTCGCAAGTCCAGTCGTAAACTTTTTAAGGCCAATGCCTAAGGGTTTTAATTCTTCTTTGAGTACCACACCTTGCTGAATTAAGCGCCGTAATAACAGCATCTTATTCGAAATTCGGTTGGGATCTTGCTTGGTCTGCGCCGAGTTATAGTTGTTGGCATCGCGGTAAGCACATTCGTTGCGGCACAGGGTCAACACTCGTTCTTGGATGTCGGCAAAATCACTGGTGCGCGTGGCGTGGGCGAGCACTTTTAGCAGTTGCTGCTCGCAGAACCAAGAGAGATAGTTATCGGCATTCTCGAAATAGGATTTCCATTTCGGATCGCCCGGCTCATTACGGCGAAACTTTTTCAGCAGTTGCGTCACTTGCTCGCACAGCTCATCGAGCGCCAGATAGAAGTGCGCCACATCGGCGATACGATTGAGTTCTTTGACATCGTTTTCAACCGCGACGGCAAACTGGTAGGCAAATAGGTTTAAGTACAGCCGGAATTCTTCAACTGTGCGGCGATTCATACTGGCGAAGCGCCCTTGCACCAGAGGCAAATGCAGCCCTTCGGAGTAGTAGGAGCGGCGTCCGACAATCGCGCTGTGGTAATACTCTTCTTCGTTTAAAGTGTGCGCGCCTATGCCCATTTCCTTTGGTAAAAAGAAATAGAGATCAAGCTGACGATTATCGCCCTTTTCCATCTGATGGCTGAACTTAATCGACAGGGATTCTTCTTGTTTGACACGTATCTTAAACACAACAACCTTATGATTGAGATGGAAGAGTCGGCATTAACACCATGGAAAATATAATCTAAACCGAAAGCGCGGCAAATTCACTGATTAAATTCGGCTATTGACGATTCTACAGCCACAAACGGTATTGCTCGGCTGAAATAGGACTACCGCGTAATCTTGGTTGGCATCGCTATCTAGCACTTCAATACTGAGATTGTGTCGACCAGACTCACTAAAGTGCAAACTGCTGATGTAAGAAAGGTACTTCATGTGCTCGGGCCAATACTTTTTATCGACGTCTTCGGACTCAGTCTTGGTTTTGACCGACACATTGTAGGTCATGCGATTTAGCTCCATGCTCTTGACCTCGCCCTGCATCAGAATAGCCCCCGCACTTGAGCCATCGAGGTTAAAGTAGCGGTAATTGATCTGTGCATTGCCCGCCGAGATCAACACATCGACCAAGAGGTAAAATTTCCCCTCATCCACTTGCTGGCTATGGCGGTCAAACAACTCGGAGCTGCAATTTAAGATCACCGCCTTATTGGAAACGGATTGCAGGTAAATTACCCCGCAGGCGACGATTAGCGCCGAGAGTATGGTGAGATTTATCGTCCACTTGAGCCACTTAGCCACAGATCCCGACCTCCTGCAGCCAGTTTGCATCAATAAATTCCTTCGGCCGTCTAAAGTCGCTGATCTTCAAGTTGCGAATCACCGATTGCCCGAGTTTATAACCCCGCATAGTAATGTTGAGCACCTGCTTATCGTGGGAGAGCGAGGAGTACACTTCGGACCAATCACTGTGGCCGCAGCGACTCAGCCCTTGGCCCAAGCGGTCGCCTAACTCAAACAACAGGGTGTTGTTGGTTTTCGAATTGGCATACAAATGCAGCCGAATATGTTGCCCCGAGGCTAAGGGCAAATCGGTAGAGAGCAAAGGTTGAGTCGGTACGCTGTGGTCGATTCGGCTAAGATAAAAGCCTGAAATCGCGAGCATAAATCCAAAAACCAGCAACACACTCCACCAAGGTAAGGATTGCAGCCTAGGATAACGTAAGCTTTTAAACCTTTGTCCTTGGGTGCTGTGCAGCAGATAGCCTTGGCCTTTGACGGTTTCAATCAGTCCCTCATATTGGGGCCCAAGGAAGGAGCGGATCATAAAGACCGCCCGCGCTAACGAAGTGTCTGTAAGAGGAGGATGCGCCCCATCGCCAGTCTTCAGCTCATGCTTGGAGACCAGTTTGTCTTGATGTTCAACCAACAGGCTCAACACTTGCAACTCAGCACGGGGAAGGTGCCAAGATTCATCACGAGCCTGTTCGACAAGTAAGCCACGCTCACGGTCAAACCAACAGCCCCCCACCTGCATAACTCAAACTCCAACCTGTAAAATCATCGAATTAAGTCTATGCAAGCCTGCTAATGATTACTGTGATCCCGTTAACCCAAGGCGGCAAATAGTTAAATTTCGTGAACCAGCCCGCAAGCGGATCGCCATAAAACAAAAATCTGCGTTAGCTCACAACGATAAATGCCATTTGTAGCGGCTTAGCTTGGTGATAAATCCGCATAAATTTACATAAATGCCACAAATAATGTGCTTGGATGCACATTGAAATCGAGCATATCCACAAAACCACTTCGCAAACATCGGCTAAAACGATTGTTCTTCTCCCACTGCCAGCAATTTGGCGAGACCAAATATCCCCGGCCGCAAATCACACTATTTATTGCTGTAGTTTCTAGAATGATGCCATCAACCAATGGTTACTGATTGATAAATAAAAGCAATTAATAAAAGAGGATATTCATGATGAGCATTAATCGACGCCAAGCATTAACTCGCATTATCGGTATCAGCACGGCGGCTGCGGGCGCAACTTTAATGGGGACGTCAGCATTTGCGGCGACCAATGCCGACGGTCAATATCAATTAGCCCTCGGGGAAAAGCTCAAATATGTGCCACTCGATGCCATGGCGACCGCAAAACTCGCCTACGAGACGGGTGGCGGCTGTATGCACCAAGTGTTTCATTCGGTTATCACAATGCTAGCGCAATCTAATAGTGCCGATGCCGACAAGTTTAAAACCATCCCCACCGCTCTGGCGGGTTATGGATTTGCCGGGGTCACAGGCCAAGGCACACTTTGCGGCAACCTCAACGCCATCGGCATGTTAGTCAACATCTTAGATGATATTAACGGCCAGAATAGCGCGGTGATTGCCAATGCCTTCCGCTATTATGAAAACACCACCTTGCCACTATCGACCCCTGAGTTCGTTGCGGGTATCGGCTCGACAGCGGAAAAAACCGCCCTCGTAGGCAGCTCATCGAAGGCAATGAGCGTATTGTGCCACTCTTCCATCAGTAACTGGTCACGGGCCTCAGGCCTACCATTCGCCAAGAAAGGTGAGCGCTGCTACCGCCTATCGGCCTCTATGGCCTATTACTTGGTGGAACTGCTAAACCGTGCCTATCAGGGCGAGAATATTGGTGCTCTGCCCGGCAGCAAACCCTCACTCGAAGCGCAGGATTGCCAAGTCTGCCACGGCAGCACCAGCACCTTAGGTTCGGCGGCAAGTGTTAAAACCGATATGGAATGCACCACGTGCCACACTGGCCACTTCAATTAAGGAGGCAGTGATGAAATACCCATTACTCGCATTAACCCTAGGTACACTCGCCCTTGTTGGCTGTGGTAGTGACGATGATAAATCCGAGGAAGTCACACCTCCGCCGCCACCGCCGCCAGTAGAAACCACGGTGAGTATCGATGAGGCCAGCCAAATTAATCTGGCGGTCGAACAGTTTGACCCCAATACCGGCAGCTTAGTCTTCTCATTAACCGATGCTAACCAGTCGGCCATTACCGCCGCCAAGAGCTATGACATTTATTACTTTGGTTTCCCTGATAAGGATAAAGCCTCGGCCAATCCTAAGGCATGGAAGCGCTGGCATGTCACCCAAAGCTATCGCTGTCAGAGCCAAGGGGAATGTACGGGGCAGCTGACCGAAGTAAAGAATGGCCAATATCAATTTGAAATCGCGGGTCTCGATTGGCAACAACAGGACCCAAGCGGCGCCGTGTCCCAAATCAAGGTCGCCATTCAGATTTATGGTGCTAAAGCCAATAATGAACTGACATTAGTCCAAGTCACACCGCAGTAATCCCATCATCGCGCCCAAAAAAGGCATCCGATTGGATGCCTTTTCTACGTCTTAATAATGCTATTTGCTCTGGCAAGCCCACAAATGGCCGCTGGGATAAAACTTGATCAGTACGTAATTGTTTAAGGTATCCATATCCACAATCTGCATATCAAAACTCATTCCACCCTGCTCAAATAAGGCCTTACGGGATTTTTGCACTTCCGCACGCATTAAGTCCGGCACCTCGGTTTGCAACAGATCCATTTTTAAATTGGCCTGATCTAAGTTGAGCTTATAGGTCATAGTCCCTGGCGCTAAGGCGCTGACTTTTCCTTCGTAAATCAAGGCGGCGAGATCCTGGCCATTCTGCCCATAGCGATAACTTAACTTGGCGTGATTAGCCGCAATCTTCACATCCAGCGCCAAACTTTGGCTGTACGAGGGTAAAGACTCCGCCTTAAAAGGCGCCTCATACAATTTGGCGCGGCAACTCAAATTTAACTGTTTGCTGTTAAACGTCATCGCATAGGCGCCCAAACCTATGCCCACTAACACCAGCACTATGGCAATCACATGCCAGAGGCGAAGTCGGCGGTTGTGGTTTTTTATTTCTGTCAGTTTAAGCACAGATCCCCACCATTTTTAGCCATAGCTCATCAATCACATCGACATTGAAGTTTTCCGACATCATTTTGATGGTTTCAAACTCGAGTCCATTCGCATCGTTATTTTTCAGTACCAGACTGACAAACCTTTGATCCGTCGAAATAGTCGCCGCAATGGATTGCCACGGAAACACAGCACAAGCGGACACTTGCTCTAAAAAGTGATCGACTAAGGGTCGCATCGAATGATCCGACGGCTGACCGGTATAGAATTGAATTTCCGAATAATGCCCGTCGTGCGTCAGCAACTGCTTCGCATAATTCGGCGCGATGCTCGTCGGGTGAGTAATGTGCGATCCCACCCACAGCAGCGCGGCTAAGGTCAGGAGCGTGAGCACCATAAACTGCGGCATACTCAGCTTAAACAGGGGCGAGTTCAGCGCGGTACGTGAATGCTTTCGGGGCGTGGCGTAAAGGATATAGCCTTGATTGGCGATACTCACCAACAGATGAGCGGCGTCGTCACCGAGAAATAACCGTAAGCGACGGATAGTGCTATTGAGCAATTCATCGGCACGCATAGACAACTTGAGGTGCGGCGAAATCACTTGCAGCAACTCCATGCGTGAGACCACTTTGCCACGCTGCGCACTCAAGAGTGAAAGCGCTTGGAATTCATCCGCACTCAATAACCAGCTACGTCCTGAGGCTGCATCGACCAGCACTTGTTCCTGTGCGTTAAACCAACAAGTGCCTATTTGCATCTCGGCCCCTTTCACTATTTGATGTGGGGCCGAGTATACAATTTGAACGAAAACAACGCAGTGATCTTATCGCCACCTAACAGGGTTAGATGAATAATCTGTGAATCACATCAATAAAACATTTAATGCTGAAAACAAATGCAGATACACTATGTTTCATTTGTTTTTAGAACATTGCAGCATTGAGCCACATATGTACCAAAATGCTAGCGATATACCCTAGTGCGATCACAGGTGTCCAACGTAAATGGGCGCCAAAGGTGTAAATCCCCCTTGCCTGTCCCATCAAGGCGACCCCGGCCGCACTGCCGATGGACAACAAACTGCCCCCAACACCCGCGGTCAAGGTCACCAGTAACCATTGGCCAAGGGCCATCTCAGGGTTCATGGTCAATACGGCGAACATCACCGGAATATTATCGACAACCGAAGACAACAGACCGATAGCGACGTTGGCATAGGTCGCATCCCAATGGGAATACAGCGCCTCAGACACTAAGCTCAAATACCCCATAAAGCCAAGGCCACCCACACACAACACCACACCGTAGAAGAACAGTAAGGTATCCCATTCGGCACGGGAGATCCGGCTAAACACATCGAAGGGCACCACGCTGCCAAGCTGTTGCAGACGTTGTTCATCGCGGCGTAATTCCGCCTTTGCCCGCTCACGGGCAACGGATTTGTCGAAGGTCTTACGCAGGTAGTAACCGAAGAACTGTAGGAAGCCTAGACCCGTCATCATCCCAAGGACCGGCGGCATGCCGAAGAAGGAATGCGCGCATACCGCCGTCGCAATGGTCAGCAGGAATAACGCCACGATACGTTTCGCGCCAGGTTTAGTGTACACCTGCTCTTTTTCAGGCTCGGGCACATAACTTGGGATAAATACGCTCATGATGGCCGCGGGTAAGGCAAAGTTCACCAAGGCGGGAATAAACAGATGGAAGAAGTCCGCAAAGTGCACTAAGCCCTTTTGCCATACCATCAGGGTGGTGATATCGCCAAAGGGACTAAACGCACCGCCCGCATTCGCTGCGACCACAATGTTAATACACGCTAGCGTAATAAATTTGCGCTGCCCTGCGCCCACTTTCATCACCACGGCACACATCAATAACGCTGTGGTTAAGTTATCGGCCACAGGCGAGATAAAGAACGCCATAAACCCGGTCAGCCAAAACACGGTTCGCAGGCTAAATCCCCGTCCGACTAACCAGCCGCGGATCGCATCGAATAAGTTACGTTCCTCCATGGCGTTGATATAAGTCATCGCCACTAATAGGAAGAGTAATAACTCGGCGTATTCCAGTAGATTGTGCTTAAAGGCTGCCTCGGAAACCTCCGACATGCCATTTTGCACATATACAAAACCTATCATGCCCCAAATAATGCCGGCTGCGACCAATACGGGTTTGGATTTACGCAGGTGCAGCGCCTCTTCGGCCATCACCAAAATATAGGCGAGAACGAAGATGCATACGGCAATATACCCCACTGATGCAGCGGTTAAATCGAGCCGTTCTGTTCCTTCGGTCATTGCCCAAACTGCTGGTGAGAATCCGCTCAATATTGCAACGCAGAATAGGCTAGATAGCGCCACTCCACTGTTTTTAAACCACTGCTGTAATTTCATCAAAGTTGATCTCTGCAAGGGAAATTAGTTCGAAAATTACCATAGCTCGGGCTCTGTAAATTTTGACAAAACGCAACTTTCTACGTATTTCTCGGTAACTAAAGGGGCTTACAACATTAATTTTTGTATAACTACAGATACAACTAATAAAGAATTAACTAACTTTGTTTCAAGTTAGTCCAAAAACAGCCAATAAAAAAGCACCTCTCGGTGCTTTTATGTTGATATCAATCACATTGATTAGAACGAATAGAGCAAGGTCATATTCGTTTCGGTATCAGTGCTCTTTTTATCGTCCAGTGGCTCACTGTTGTAGCGCACAATAATCGCAAACTTCATCGCTAAGGCGCCAATGATATTGGCTGTCAGCGAGGTTTCTGAACGCGCATCTAATTTATCGCCGTAGTCAGCCACAAAACGTTGCTGGAATTTTGAGGTTTCAGTGATTTCAGTTTCGAAGTTGATCACGCCGTGGGCAACCACGCTGTCATTCGAATCTGTGCCTTCTAACAGGGCTTGCTCTGAATCGAGGCGTTGATAGATGTAACCGGGACCGATCTCTACATCTAGGAAAGTCTTGCTGGTGTCATAGAGTCTGTGACCATAACCCGCCGCGCCTGATACTGTGTAGTCATAACCGGTGAAAGGGTCGACTTCGTAATTAGCATTGGCAAACAAATAACTGCGGTCATTCATTCTATAGTTACCCTGGGCACCCGCTAAATAACGTTTAGCCGTGACCTCACCCGTATCTTCTTTATATAAACCTTCTAAAAGATACTGGTTTTCCCAGTCACCTAATTCATGCTTGAAGTTTAAGCGACCTTTGTAAGATGAGGTATCAGTGTTGCCTGTGGTTAAGGTTGCCCCTAGCTCTGCTTCACCTGCGAATGTCTTGTCGCCCTTAACAAAATCGGCTCCAGCATTCGCCATAAATGGCGCAGTCATCAACAATGCCGCGGTCAGTACTTTCTTCATGTTTATCCGTTCCTGTTCCGTTTAATCCCCTAAAAATCTGCGCAATACTAACATTTACGATTGAAAAATAAAAATTCAACGGTTTTTTGCATAAAAAAGCCCGCTAATTAGCGGGCTTTGAAAAGTGATTTAAAGCTTACAGATTGATCTTAGGATCTAAAGCACCTGACTGGTAAGCTTTGTACATTGCTTGTAAAGACAAAGGCTTAATCTTAGAAGCTTGACCCGCACAACCAAAGGCTTCGTAGCGAACAGTACAGATGTCTGCCATCGCTTCCATAGAGGCTTTCAGGAACTTACGTGGGTCGAACTCGCTTGGGTGTTCGGCCAAGTATTTACGTACCGCACCGGTAGACGCTAAACGTAGGTCGGTATCGATGTTCACTTTACGCACACCATGTTTGATACCTTCAACGATTTCTTCTAATGGCACGCCGTAAGTTTCAGGAATTTGACCACCGTATTGGTTGATGATCTGTAACCATTCTTGAGGAACAGAAGAAGAACCGTGCATCACTAAGTGAGTGTTAGGAATGCGGGCATGGATTTCTTTGATGCGGTCGATACGCAGTACATCACCCGTGGGTTTACGGCTGAACTTGTATGCACCGTGGCTAGTACCAATCGCAATCGCCAGCGCGTCAACATGGGTATCAGCAACGAAGCGTGCCGCTTCTTCTGGACTGGTCAGCAGTTGGTCGTGGCTTAATACGCCTTCTGCGCCTACACCGTCTTCTTCACCGGCAGTACCGGTTTCTAAGCTGCCTAAACAACCGATTTCACCCTCTACAGACACACCACAAGCGTGGGCGAATGCAACGGTTCTACGAGTTACATCGACGTTGTACTCGTAAGAAGCTGGGGTTTTACCGTCGGCCATTAATGAACCGTCCATCATGACTGATGACATACCTAATTGAATAGAACGCTGGCAGATATCAGGATCGGTACCATGGTCTTGGTGAATACAGACCGGGATATCGGGATACTGCTCAAGTGCCGCCGTCATCAGGTATTTTAAGAATTGTGGACGCGCATATTTACGTGCACCCGCTGAGGCTTGCACGATAACAGGGCTGTCTGTCGCTTCTGCGGCCTGCATGATGGCACGCATTTGCTCAAGGTTGTTTACGTTGAACGCTGGCACACCGTATCCATGTTCTGCCGCGTGATCGAGTAGTTGTCGTAGGGAAATTAACGCCATTTTTTAACTCCAATAATAGGGTGACTGTCACATCAACGTTAGGTCACCGAGGTCGCTATCGTTTGGATGGATTTTTATGCTCAATCGCTCTAGTGATGTGTAAATCCCTTTAGAGAAAGAGCGGTTTTTTTATAATTTTTTATCTTGTTTTTGTGCCATCGCGGCGCCCTGCCGCGATGGTGCAATACCTAAATCAATATTAGGCACCGCGTTGTTTTAGCATAGCTACAGCCGGTAACTCTTTACCTTCTAAAAACTCAAGGAAAGCGCCACCGCCAGTAGAAATGTAAGAGACTTTATCAGCGATATCATACTTGTCGACCGCCGCTAAGGTGTCACCACCGCCAGCGATAGAGAAGGCTTTAGAATCAGCGATAGCTTGTGCGATACGCTTAGTGCCTTCACCGAATTGGTCGAACTCGAACACGCCCACAGGGCCGTTCCATACGATAGTGCCAGCAGACTCGATGATTTTCGCTAAGGCTTCGGCGCTGTCGGGACCGATGTCGAAAATCATGTCGCTATCGCCCACTTCATTGACCGCTTTTAAGGTCGCAGCGGCCGTTGGGCTAAACTCACCCGCAACCACCACATCGGTAGGCACAGGGATGTCGCCACCGCGGCTTTGGGCATTCGCCACTAAGCGCTTAGCTTCATCAATTAAATCCGCTTCGTATAAGGATTTACCTACATTGTGGCCCGCCGCAGCGATAAAGGTGTTGGCGATACCACCGCCAACCACTAACTGGTCGACAATGCCAGATAAGCTTTCTAATACGGTCAGCTTAGTCGACACTTTAGAACCACCAACGATGGCCACTAATGGGCGCGCTGGGTTGTCTAAGGCTTTGCCTAACGCTTCTAATTCTTGTGCTAATAATGGGCCAGCACAGGCGATAGGAGCGTGTAAGCCAACACCATTGGTTGAGGCTTCTGCACGGTGAGCGGTGCCGAAGGCATCCATCACATACACATCACATAAGGCCGCCATTTTCTTTGACAGGGCTTCGTCGTTTTTCTTCTCGCCTTTGTTAAAGCGAACGTTTTCAAACACAACCACTTCGCCTACCGCCACTTCAACGCCGTCTAAATAGTCGGTCGCTAAGCGCACAGGGCAAGACAGAGCTTTGGCCAAGTAATCGACCACAGGTTGCATGGAGAATTCGCTGTTGTATTCACCTTCGGTTGGACGACCTAAGTGAGACATCACCATTACCGCAGCACCTTTGGCAAGGGCTAATTCGATAGTGGGAAGAGAGGCGCGCAGACGTGCATCACTGGTGACGACGCCGTTGCTGACTGGCACATTGAGATCTTCACGAATAAGCACTCGCTTACCTTGGAGATCTAAATCTGACATATTGATAATTGCCATGGTAACGCTTCCTTTTATAATCAAAAAAACAAACTGGTTTTGCATCAATCGGTTAGCTTAGATAGCTACTCGGCACTCGACATCCCGTCGAATTGGCCACTCGGCTTAACCCATTGGTATAAATTCTTATCTTCAGCTTTGTTTAGCTGCAATCATCGCCAAACTGGTATCTAGCATGCGATTTGCAAAGCCCCACTCGTTATCGCACCACAGCAACAGTTTAACCAACTGCCCAGCGCTCACCCGCGTCTGGGTGCCATCGACAATACTTGAGCGCGGATCGTGGTTAAAATCACAGGATACGAGCGGCTCATCAGTATAGCCTAAGATACCGTTAAATCGTCCATTGGCGGCCAATTCTAACACTTGATTGACGGTCGCAATATCCACTGTTTTATCTAATGTTACCGAAAGATCGATAGCAGTAACGTTGATCGTGGGAACGCGCACCGAAATCGCCTCAAACTTGTCCTTCATATGCGGTAAAATCCGCTCGATACCGCGGGCAAGTTTAGTATCAACGGGAATAATCGACTGACCCGCAGCTCGGGTGCGACGTAAGTCATCATGATAGGCATCAATCACTTGCTGATCGTTCATCGCAGAATGGATAGTGGTAATCGCGCCGCTTTTCACACCAAAGTGTTTATCCAGAACATCGATCACGGGCACGATACAGTTGGTCGTACAAGAAGCATTAGAAACCACTGTATGCTCGGCGCGCAGTAAGTCTTGATTCACACCGTAAACGATAGTGCCGTCAACATCGGCAGAAGAAGGGTGACTGATTAAGACCTGTTTGGCGCCAGCGTGGATATGGGCCTCGCAGCTGTTGCGATCTAAGATGGCGCCTGTCGCTTCATAGACGATGTCGATGTCCATCTCACGCCAAGGCAGCTTGGCTGGATCCGGTTCATGGAGAATTTTGATGACGTCATCGCCGATCAGCATCAGATCATCGACTAATTTGACTTTGGGCTGAAACCGACCGTGGGTAGTGTCGTACTGGGTCAGATGGATGATGGCTTCGGGCTTAGCCAACTCGTTGATTGCGACAATTTGTATTTGCTGACGTTTTCCGGACTCATATAAAGCGCGAAGGATTGAGCGGCCAATACGACCATAACCATTGATTGCGACTCGGATCATTGAGGTCTTTATTTCCTCTTAACAGTACTGCATATACAAAAACGGCCTGCAAACGATTGCAGGCCGCATTATACAGATTAACCTTTCAAAAGTTTAACCTTTTGTCGGTAATCCCATCACCTAAACAATTAGCCTAGTGATTTTGCAGCGTTCAGCACATTTTCAACGGTGAAACCGAAGTGCTTCAGCAGCACGTTGCCTGGCGCAGACTCACCAAAGGTAGTCATGCCAACAACTGTGCCTTCGAAACCAACATATTTGTACCAGAAGTCAGTATGGGCCGCTTCGATAGCAATACGTTTAGTCACAGCTTTTGGCAGTACAGATTCTTTGTAAGCAGCATCTTGCTTATCAAACTCAGTGTTTGATGGCATAGAAACAACGCGAACTTGTTTGCCTTGTTCGGTCAGCGCTGCAGCCGCTTCTACCGCTAATTGCACTTCACTACCGGTTGCAATCAGGATGTACTCAGGTGTACCCGCACAGTCTTGCAGTACGTAAGCGCCTTTTGCCACATTCGCTAACTGCTCAGCAGTACGAGCTTGAGCCTTCAGGTTTTGACGGCTGAATACTAGCGATGTTGGTGCATGACGACGTTCGATAGCCGCTTTCCAAGCCACTGCGGTTTCAGCCGCGTCACATGGGCGCCATACCGCCATATTTGGCGTCATACGCAGGTTAGCTAATTGCTCAACTGGTTGGTGAGTTGGACCATCTTCACCTTGACCGATAGAGTCATGGGTGTAAACGAAGATGTTTTGAATGCCCATCAGCGCAGACATACGTACTGCGTTACGTGCGTATTCCATGAACATCATGAAAGTCGCGCCGTAGTTGATGAAACCACCGTGGAGTGACACACCGTTCATGATGCCGCTCATACCGAACTCACGCACACCGTAGTACACGTAGTTACCCGCTGGATCTTCTTGAATACCTTTAGAACCTGCCCACAGGGTCAGGTTAGAACCCGCTAAGTCAGCACTGCCGCCTAACAGTTCAGGCAGAACCGCACCGAAGGCTGCAATCGCGTTCTGTGACGCTTTACGGCTCGCAATACCTTCGCCTTTCGCTTGGCATTCTTGGATAAAGGCTTGTGCTTTGGCTTCGAAATCTGCTGGTAATTCACCTTTCAGAACGCGGCGCTCGTATTCGGCAGCCAGTTCTGGGTAAGCTTTCGCGTAAGCGGCAAACTTGTCGTTCCATGCTGCTTCACGGGCGTTACCGGCTTCTTTAGCATCCCAACCTGCGTAAACGTCGGCAGGGATTTCGAATGGCGCATGTGGCCAGCCTAAGAATTCACGGGCCGCTGCGATTTCGGCATCACCTAATGGTGCGCCGTGGCAATCGTGGCTACCAGATTTGTTTGGTGAACCAAAACCGATAATGGTTTTGCAGCAGATCATGGTTGGCTTGTCGGTCACCGCTTTTGCCGCTTCGATAGCCGCGCGAATCGCATCGCTATCGTGACCATCCACGTTAGCAATCACATGCCAGCCGTATGATTCGAAACGTTTTGGCGTGTCATCGGTAAACCAGCCTTCAACATGACCGTCGATAGAGATGCCGTTGTCATCCCAAAATGCGATCAGTTTGCCTAGGCCTAAAGTGCCAGCCAGAGAACAAGCTTCGTGGGAAATACCTTCCATCAAGCAGCCATCGCCGAGGAAGCAGTAAGTGTAGTGGTCAACAATCTCGTGACCTTCACGGTTAAACTGTGCCGCTAAGGTTTTTTCAGCAATCGCCATACCCACAGCGTTGCTGATCCCCGCCCCTAATGGGCCAGTGGTGGTTTCAACACCTAGGGTGTAACCGTATTCTGGGTGACCCGGAGTTTTTGAATGTAACTGACGGAATTGCTTCAGTTCATCGATAGGCAGGTCGTAGCCAGTCAGGTGTAATAAAGAGTAGATCAGCATAGATCCGTGACCGTTAGAGAGGATAAAACGATCTCTATCTACCCATTTCGGATTGTTCGGATTGTGCTTAAGGAAATCATTCCACAGCACTTCAGCAATATCTGCCATGCCCATTGGGGCGCCAGGGTGGCCTGAGTTTGCTTTTTGAACTGCATCCATACTTAACGCACGGATTGCGTTGGCGAGTACTTTACGGGAAGACATGCTCTCTCCTGCTTAATTTGTGGGGTCTAGCGGGCAATTTGGACGCATATTTTCCCCTACATAGCGAAGCGACGCAAACGAAAATTGCATTCCACTGTCCAGTCTGGTGGATTACACCTTTGAAGGTTTAGGCTAATTCATCTTAAAACACATTAAACATATTTGTAATACAATAATTCAAATATGTTATATCCTTTGTCACATAGAGTCCCATAGCAATCAGACTACAACCTTGGTTTGAGCTTAGCTCAGCGATAACTTGCCCAACTCATCCAAGGCAAAAACCACATACCACTATCAATTCATTGAGTTAGAGCAGAAACTCCAGCGCCACAAACTCTATCCGATTTGGGGCTTACCTCACTTTACACACAAATATTTAGTTTAGGGGGTGTCAACCAAGGGAAATTCCACTAAAATAGCCGTCTAGATGTAGATGCTTCTACACGTTTGATTGCTAACGACGAGATTTTCCTACTATGGCAAAGCACTTGTTTACTTCTGAGTCGGTCTCAGAAGGTCATCCCGATAAGATTGCAGATCAGATTTCTGATGCTGTGCTAGATGCGATTCTGGCCCAAGATCCTAAAGCACGTGTTGCGTGCGAAACATATGTCAAAACTGGCATGGTATTAGTAGGTGGCGAAGTGACCACCTCTGCCTGGGTTGATATTGAAGAGCTGACCCGTAAAACGGTTCGTGAAATTGGTTATGTCCATTCAGATATGGGCTTCGATGCCGATTCTTGCGCAGTATTAAATGCGATTGGTAAACAGTCTCCAGACATCAACCAAGGTGTCGACCGTGCCGATCCAAAAGAACAAGGTGCCGGCGACCAAGGTTTAATGTTTGGTTATGCCAGCAACGAAACCGACATTCTGATGCCAGCGCCTATCACTTATGCCCACGCATTAGTGAAGCGTCAATCTGAAGTACGTAAAGATGGCACTCTGCCATGGTTACGCCCAGATGCGAAAAGCCAAGTCACCTTCGCTTACGAAGACAACAAGATTGTTGGTATCGATGCGATCGTACTGTCTACTCAGCACAGCCCAGACATCGCCCAAGCGGATCTGATCGAAGGCGTGATGGAAACCATCATCAAGCCAGTTCTGCCAGCACAATGGCTGAACAAGGACACTAAATACTTCATCAACCCAACTGGCCGTTTCGTTATCGGTGGTCCAATGGGTGACTGTGGTTTAACTGGCCGTAAGATCATCGTAGATACCTACGGTGGTATGGCGCGTCACGGTGGTGGTGCTTTCTCTGGTAAAGACCCATCAAAAGTTGACCGTAGTGCGGCCTACGCTGCCCGTTACGTAGCGAAAAACATCGTAGCTGCGGGTCTGGCTGACCGTTGTGAGATCCAAGTGTCTTACGCTATCGGTGTGGCAGAACCTACGTCTATCAGCGTTGAGACCTTCGGTACTGGTAAAGTGTCTGAAGAAGTCTTAATCAAGTTAGTCCGTCAACACTTCGACCTGCGTCCATACGGCCTAACCGAAATGTTGAACCTAGCTCGCCCAATCTATCAAGCAACCGCCGCTTATGGTCACTTTGGCCGTAACGAGTTCCCATGGGAAGCGACGGATAAAGCTGACGCACTGCGCGCCGATGCAGGTCTATAATCTGCATTAAGCTCACGCTTTCGCACAAAAAAACCGCCTAAGGGCGGTTTTTTTATGCTTAGGATGTATTGCCTAACTCCATTCCTCTCAGCAAGATGGCTTTCACTCTAGGCAAAAGACAGAGACTCAATGAAGCCGTTAATCGCACAACTCCAATCCTGTTCTTGGGCGAGCAAGGTGGGCCATCACGAGCCCATGGCCAACACCTTAGGCAGCCTAGAAGACATCGCCAATTACCTTGAAAGGGATCCCGACCGTTTTTTCGAACCGCCCTGCACTGAACCCTATGAAAGCTTATGTGTTAGCGACCATCAACAAGCCGACAGATTAAAGCCCCAAGTCTCTAGCGAAATCGTCGCTCAAATCGCGAAAACCGCCTATCTGGAAACGTGGAAAATAATGCCCGTTGCTGAGATTTGCGCGCTAGTCGCAGATGATGCCGATACCTTAGCCACCTTATTGTTAGCCGAAGTCACGCTATGCGACTTCACACAAGAACGTCTAGCCTGGTACTTGCAGGGACGGCTTCCTTTTGGCTATCAAGGTAATTACCCGACGGGGAAATGGTTAATCCTGTGATCCGGATTAACAATGGTCAAAATGGGCGTTTTGCATACACAAGAGGTTTATCTGCGCGGCGGATAACAGTGCACAGTCTTGCACGCTGATTATCCTTGCGCCCTTAACTGCCTCAGGCGTTAAACGGACTATAGCCGCACTGTAGGCATTGGTTTTGCCACAATCGAGCCAACAATCTTCAATCTGCAGCCAATAATGGGGGCGACTATCGTCGCAATCGACTTCAAATCCACGGGCTTCACATTGCTGCAACGCACACTCGGATAGCAAGACTCGCAAATTATCCCAAGCCGACAAGTTCGCATTGGCGTATGTCGTCAGCAGGGTGCTGACTAAGGTATTAGTCACTATTTCTCTCCAACCAAAAGGTTTTAGCCTCAGGGCCTGGCATCGCCTTGGCGTTTAACCAGCCCTGCACATAACCCACACCTGCCGCTTTAACAAACTCGCCCTCAGTGGTGGTTTCAACCCCTTCGGCAATCAAACTAAAGCCTAAACTATTACAAAGCTTACAGATTTGCAGATACAAGGTCCGCCCTTTTGGCTCGCTGGTATTGGCCAGAATACTGCGGTCGAGCTTAATCCAATCCACATTGATCCGGCTCAGCAGACTTAAGCTAGAAAAACCCATACCAAAGTCATCTAAGAAGAAGCTAAAGCCATGCTGCTTAAGCTGGCGCATGCTGCTATCGATGCGATTCAAATCCAACATAAAGGCCGATTCTAACATCTCAATTTCGACTCGGTTGGCAACACTGCCTAATCTTTCGTGCAGCGTCGCTAGCAACTGAGGATCGGTAATATTGTTAGGGTCGATATTGATGCTCACTTTAGGGAAAAATCCTTCTAATTCCCAGCGGGCCAGATCCTCTGCAACCGTATTAATCACAAAGCGGTCGATGATATGGGAATAGCCTGCACGCTGAAAGGCATCAATAAAGTAAGGCCCCTTCAAGTTGCCATGTTCATCCTTCAACCGAATAAGCGCCTCAAATCCCACCACATGGTCACTGCTGAGGGCAATTTTAGGCTGATAATGCAGCTGTAACTCCCCTGCCAAGACCTCCTTAATGGTCTTCTCGAGGTTTAATTCAGCTTTCAGTGATTCGGACTGCTGCTGTGAGTAATGCTGCTCACTCATCCGGTCGATATCCGCTTGAAACTGCACGCGTTTGATTAACTCACTATCGAACTCATAGTGCTCAGACATCAAGGAGAAACGCCTTACAAAGGGAAGATAAACCAATACTCCAAGTCCGATTAATAACACTTGGAACAACACCGCGCTGATATGGCCACTGGCAATGTAAGCGTTGAGCAGTGGCGGCGTGATCCAAGGAAAGCTGTGCCCCTCAAAGCTTAAGATCCCAACATTTATGGCACTGTAAGCTAAGATAAAATTTATCAGCGGTGACAGAATAAACGGCACTAATAAACGTGGGTTAAAGATAATGGGGAGACCGTAAATCAGGATCTCATTGATGTTAAAAATCGCAAAGGGCGTGGCAATTTTAGCAATATGCCGAGTGGCACTGTCTTTAGCACCGATAAAAATGGCAATGATCAAGGATAGCGTTGCACCACTGCCACCATAGAGAATAAACAAGTCCATAAACTGGCTAGCAGTCAAGTGCGGCACCAATTCCACTAAGCCATTATCGACACCGATCAACAGCAGATAGGCATTATCGCCATGCACCCCAAAACACCAAAGCACATGAGTGATTAGGATCCGCATAAACAATTGCACCCCAAGACTCGCCTGCTGCAGTGCATCGATGAATGGGGCAAACAACCATTCTAAAAAGATAGAGGCTTCAGCAACAATGGCGAACAGGCCAATAAAACCAATCACTAATGGGAAGAATAAGTTTAAGTGTTGCTTTAAGTAACGGCTAAGCGCCTTAGCCTTAATAAACTTTAGTCCATCCCACGCCGTCAAAAATCGTAATAAATAGGCCGAAATAATTGGTAAAACAGCAATGCGTGGGTCCGCCAAAATGGCACGCACATAATCGAGATTAAATACATTCCCCGTATCTTGGGCATTAATAGCGAGCAATAGACTCAGCGACAAAGAACACACCACAATCGCCGACAGCTGCAAATATTTAGCAAAATGGAAGGACAGGGAAATTAATGCCAGCAGCGGAAAAATCTTTAAAAGTTGTGCCGAAAAAAAACTGATCCCCTGATGAAATACAGAGCCCTGCCAAGTCGGCATGCCGATGTCGAGTAACGCAATAATCAGCGAGAGAAATGAATTAATTAAAATAAAAGGCAGTAACGCGATAAAGGATTCACGTATCGAGATAAGAAAGCTTCTATCGAGAAATTGGCGTAGCTCAAACTTCATAGCGCTATTTTTATAGATTGGTATGCACTAACCATAGTCGATACTCAGTATTCCTCATAACGATATGGGTTAAATACTGAGTTTCCAGGCAAGAACAAGCCTCATATTGCATGCCGATTAAGCTTGAGTCCGCGCCACCATCAAATAATAATCTCTTGCTGAAACCGTAAAAAAGTCAGCCACCTGCATTGCAGCCTTTTGGGTGTGGGCAGCAAAGGAACGCTCGTTTTCCTCCGCGATGAAGGTCACCGCATAGGCAAAATGAGGGGCAATTTGCTGATAAATCCCCTTCACTAAGGCCGCAAAAATCCCCTGACCTCGGTAATGTTGATCAATCCAAATCGGGCCATATTGGCAACTGTTCTGCTGCGTTAATCTAGGGCCATCCCACTCGGCCTTAGCCAAGCGGTTGAGGAGTGTGCGGTACATAGGCCAAGTGGTGAAAAACGCCCAGCGCCCGGCAATCACATAACCGATAATTCGCCCTTTATCTTCGGCCACTACCACCCAGTGCCGAGTCACTAATTCGGTCAGCTCATTACGGCCGAATGCTTGTCCCTCCAACCCCATCGCCGAAGACGCCAGTTCATCGTTGAGGAAAGTCCTTTCTAATACAACTAAGGAATCAATATCTTGCGTCGTAGCTGGACGTATATTCACTGTCATTATCTTCACTCAATTTGGTGAGCAATCTGGTTGGCGGCGCGCCAGTATACAGGAGTCACTAATCATCCCAATAATAGATGCACAAAAAATGGTGTTTTTTTAGCCCATTGATTTGCAAATTATCCTGTTGTTTTCCAAACTTAAGGCATATTTTTTGCCCATTAGGCGCCACCATGTTGCCCGAAACCATCAACCCCAATGTCAGCCTACTCGATAGCGATCACCAGCAAGTCAATCTCGGTCGCTGGATGCACCAATGTGAGTTGATTAAAAGCTACTACAGCGCCACCAGCGTGTTTGTGCTGCAAATGACTCAGTCTGGGTTTGAAGTGATTGTCAGTTCGGTGAGCGAAACCCCGCTGTTTACCTCAGGCACTTTGTTTGCGAGCGACTTCCCCCTGTTTGAACAACTTAAACATAGCCCTGCGGAAGGGGATTATCTTAATCTCGGCCGTTTTATGCTCGATGAATTGCCACGGGATTTTGATGGTATTCAACATATTCTCTCCCGCCCTATCGCTTGGCCCGACGGCAGTCAATTTGGTTCGCTGTGCGTGTTAAATCCCCATATGCTCGATCCCTTAAACAACAGCGCCATGCTGGAGCCCTTCCAAATTCTGCTGCAGCAGGAATTGTCCCTGCTATGTCAAAACCATCGAATCGAATCGCTGTCGATGCGCGATCAAGAAACCGGCATGCTCAACCATTATGGCTTTATGATGATGGCGCCAAGACAGCTCAATCTCGGCCGCCGTTTTGGCGCCCACGCGGGAATTCTTTTTTTCGAGTTGATTGAGGCAAACACCTCAGAAAACAGCTTAGAAGAGAAACACCACAGGCTGCTGGGCAATTTAGTCCAAGATACCATTCGCACCGCCGATGTGGCCGCCCATTTCAGCGCAACCCAGTTTGTGGTGTTAGCCTTTGTCGATAGTGAGCGCGATATATTGCACATTATGAAGCGGGTCGAAAAACAATTAGAGCAGCAAAATCACCATCTCAAGCTCGATGCCAGTTACAGCTTTTTTACCCCCGAATCGACGGCCAAGTTAGCGCCCATGATGGAGGACGCCCGCAGCAAACTCAAATCCATGCAGCCCGAACCTGAGCCAACACCTGCAAATCAAGCGCCCAAGTTCGATGCCAAACTGTACGATAATCCCGCCGCCGACTCGGCCGAACTCTAGTCTTTATACAGGCAATTAGTCTTTATGCTTAGGCAATTCGTTTTTAGTCAGCTCATCCTGACGCTTCGCCCATTGGATAAACAGCACCACGGGATAGGGAGACATCAGCACCAACCCTAAACCTATGAGACTTGAGATCAATAACATACCACTGATTTCTAGACTCCATTGGGTCAACATATAGATCCCAAGTCCACAAACTAACATCAAAACACCTAACCAATGTAAAAACTTCAATAAATTCATAGTGATTTTAATGGTATCTGTCATATAAACCTCTTTTTATCTCCCGCTAAACTTGTACACTATGGTCATGAATACGGAAAAAGGAACTGAGACAATGTTAAAACAAACATTTCTATTAAGCGCATTACTTTTTGGTTTAACCGCATGTCAGAGCACAGACGTTGCCAATCAGGACACAGTGCCATTACAGGGAAGCTGGCATATTGAAGCCGTTCAAGGGCAACCCACAGTGGATTACAGCCCAGCGCAAATCACCTTCGCCGATGAAGGAAAACTCTCTGGCAATAACAGCTGCAACAACTTCTTTGGCCAATATAGCCAACAGGGACAGGAGCTAAAAATCATTCCTGGCGGCAGCACGATGAAGGCCTGTGTCGATGCGCTGATGCAGCAGGAGCATAAAGTGATGCAAGCCCTACCATTGGTCGCTAAGGCCAAGCTAGTGCAAGGGCGTTTAACTCTGCTTAGCAGCGACGATAAGCCCGTCCTTGTCCTAAGCCAGCTTAAATAAGCTCGCTTCGATAATAAAAAACCGCCTAGTTGGCGGTTTTTTATTATTCAATGAATTAACTTTTCGTCGCGGCGTTTTCACTCGCGGCATTTTGCTCGGCAATCATAGCGCTCTGTACCATGTCGGCATTGTAATGTTCAACATCCAGCTCATCTTCTGACTTAGCAATCACAGTCGTCGCCACTAAGTCACCAGAAACGTTTACGACAGTGCGCGCCATATCGAGAATACGGTCAATCCCCGCAATCAAGGCCACACCTTCTAAGGGTAAGCCCACGGTCGAAAGCACTAAGGTCAACATCACTAAGCCCGCACCCGGCACACCCGCGGTGCCGATTGAGGCTAAGGTCGCGGTTAAAATAATCGTTAGATAGTCGACCCAAGTTAAATCGATACCAAAGGCCTGCGCCACAAACAGCGCGGTCACGCCTTGATACAAGGCCGTACCATCCATATTGATGGTGGTCCCTAAGGGCAACACAAAACTAGAGATCTTCTTATTTACCCCGAGATATTCGCTTGCACATTTCATGCTGGCCGGTAAGGTACCCGCCGAACTTGAAGTGGTAAATGCCACCGCCATCGCATTGCTGATCCCCTTGAAAAAATGCAGTGGATTGAGCTTGGCAAATAGGCGCAGCACTATGCTGTAGAAGCCTAACACGTGGATAATACAGCCAATATATACGGCAATAATCACTTTAATCAGCGGCCACAGCATATCGATGCCATACTCGCCCGCGACCCATGCCATCAGACCAAAGACCCCATAAGGAGCAAGCTTCATCACCATGTCGGTGAGTTTGTACATGGCCTCGGCAAGGCTTTCAAATACCTTGATTGCAGGCTTACCATGGTCGCCAATCAAGACCAAGGCAATCCCTAAGGCCACGGCAAACACAATGACTTGCAGGATTTGGCCACTCGCCAAGGCGGCAACGGGGTTAGTAGGGACAATGTCAATCAGGGTTTGCATCACCGAAGGCACTTCTTTCGCCGTTTGTACCGCTTCGTGTTGCAGTAAAGGCACGCCCGCACCGGGTTGCACCACATAGCCCACGGCTAAACCTAAACTGATCGCAATCGCGGTGGTGCAAAGGTAAAACGCAAAGGATTTAAAACCAATTCGGCCCATTTTGGCGGTGTCTTCCATTGAGGTCACACCGACAATCAATGAACAAAACACTAAAGGCACAATCAGCATCTTGATGGTATTCACAAACAGGGTGCCAATAGGTTTCAGGTAAGAAGCCTGCTCACCTAAGCTGACGCCCACCGCAATCCCCAACACCATACCAACGAAAATTTGCAGCCACAGGGGCACTGACATCCAGGAAGACCAGATCCGGCCTAGGGCTGATGACCTATGTTTTGACATGTTTATAACCTTGAGTTTGAAATGATGATAGGGCTGAGCCTTATCCTTGGCGGGACTAACTTAAATTAGCCAGCCGCCGAGTCTAACATAAGGGATAAAATTCTAAGGATGATCTATATCACGTTGATGCCAACCGCTGCAAAATCCAGCTAAGGCAAAGCCTAGGCCTCAAATTGCACCGAATTGACTGAGGCGGAAAAACGTTGGCGATAAAGGGATGCGGGCGGCTGCTCGCACTCGATAAGGTAGCTCCAATAGTCATCGTCAAAACCACTGAAGAGTGACTGATTATCCCCCTGTGATTTGAGGATCAAATACCACCAAACCAGCCCCCATAGCCCGAAGGTGATCAAGGTGAGCATAAAGTGCATGGCGTGATTAATCTGCAGATCTTTTTGCACATCATAGGGTTGTAAAAACCTTGGTTTAAAGCGACGAGTTGATTTTACGAATGCCATAATCGCACCACTCACTTAGGGTGAAAACCTTATTCAAGCCTAGCAGATTAGACTTTAGTCGTAAAAAAATCAGCCGCGATTAAAGCAGGATTTGAAACGCTGTTCACTCGTTCTTCTAAACGGTTCCGTGCTAAAGTGTGCCGCCGAATAAAAGCCGATGCATAAGCGTCATCCCCATACACAAGAGCGGTAGATGTACTAACCGCCGAGGAGTTGTTATATGTTGATCCGTAAAGCTAAAGTGCAAGATCTCACCGCCCTAGTTCAATTTAATCAGGCAATGGCGCAGGAAACCGAAGGTCTCGCCTTAGACGAAATGACCCTGATTAAAGGCGTTAATACCCTACTGAATCACCCTGAGAAAGGCTTTTATCTGGTAGCCGAAATTGATGGCGAAATTGTCGGTTCGCTGATGGTGACCTTCGAATGGAGCGACTGGCGCGCCAAAGATTATTACTGGATCCAAAGCGTTTATATTCGTCCACAAAATCGCCGTCAGGGGATTTATGGCAAGCTCTATGCTGAGGTAAAACAACTGGCCGAGGCCAATGGTGGCGCCGCGAGTTTCCGTCTCTATGTGGAGCAGGAAAATACCACCGCTCAGCAAACTTACCAAGCGCTAGGGATGAAGCAGAGTTACTATCTGATGTACGAAGAGAAGTAATAAAAAAAGGATCGGGCATAACCCGATCCTTTTATTTTAAACCGCTTTTAATTCCAAGCTTAGCTTAACAAGCCAAACAGAATAGCGGTCATCGCCAGCAGGCCCGCAATAATCACAAACACGTTGCTGATGCGGTTACGGTAAGCCTTCAGCGCCGGCACTTTGTACACGGCATACATTGGCATTAAGTACAAAATCGCCGCAATAATCGGCCCGCCCAGCGCCTCAATCATCCCCAAAATACTTGGGTTTTTAATCGCAACGGCCCAAATCGTGGCAAACATAAACACTAAGATAAACTTGTTCAGCTTGTTCTCACTGATTTGTTTGTTACTTGAGCGCAGCTGCTTAACGATAATGCCCTTCATGCCCTCAGTCGCGCCCATGTAGTGACCAAAGAAAGAAGACACAATCGCCACAAACGCAATGAAAGGCCCGAAGTAGCTGACAAAACCACTGTCATGCACGTTCGCAAGGTAAGATAAAATCGGCAGGTTCTTCGCCTTCGCGTCGGCCAACTGTTCTGGCGACAGTGACAAGACGCAGGAGAACACGAATAACATCACAAAGCCGACTAACATCATCGAGGTATTACGCAGGATCACATCGGCCTTACGGGCCGCATTCGCCCCATAGTCACGCTTAAGAGAAACCGAAAATTGCGAAATCGCCGGAGAATGGTTAAAGGCAAACACCAATACAGGAATGGTTAACCATACCGTGCCTAAAAAGGCGCCGGTGTCTGGCACGACTTGCAGCGCATCCATTTTCCACTCTGGGATCAGATAGATGGACATAAAAGCCAAAATGCCCACCAGCGGATAAACCAGCAGTTGAGTCACTTTTAGCATAAATTGCTCACCGGCAACCATTACAGCCATCATGCCGAAAATCAACACGCCAGACAGCAGGAAACGTGGCGGTGAGGCCATGCCCAACTGGTTGACGATAAAGCTGTCGACGGTATTCGTGATCCCCACACCGTAGATCAACACAATGGGATAAATCGCTAAGAAATACAGCAGCGTAATAGCCTTGCCCGCGCCAATCCCAAAGTGTTCTTCAACCACTTGGGTAATGTCACTGCCGGGAATACTCGATGAACATACGAAACGTGACAGGCCGCGGTGGGCAAGATAGGTCATAGGTCCAATGATAATGGCCATCAAGACTAAGGGCCAAAATCCGCCCATGCCCGCATTGATAGGCAGAAATAAAATGCCCGCCCCCACAGCGGTGCCGAATAAACTTAGCATCCAAGTAGTGTCTTGGCGCGTCCATGGTAAGTGTCTTGTTGTGCTTTCTTGCGTGCTTTGAGGTGTTTCGAGAACACTGATCGCATCTTTTTGCATATTAAAATTACCTTACGGTGATACCGCATAAAAAATTCGGCGTAAGGATAGCGAAAAAGCTTTAGCAAAAGTTGATCTAACGCCATTTTAAGTAATGAAATTTCAAATAAAACGGATATTGCGACCTAGATCCATGATTTTGCGTAATAAATTTTCAATAACGCATCAAAACGATCACAATAAATCACCAAGAAAACACAGTAAATTTACCCAAGCACCTAAGTTGCGACATCAGCATGTCGTCGATAAAAAAACCAAAGTGGCGTTAAGTCGCAAAAATCGTCCAATTGGGATCGAACTCAATCAAGTGCTAATGAAGTTTGAAGTAGATCACTCTCCATATTGTTAAATTTTTACATTTTGAAACAGCAAGCGTTGCGCCAGAGAAAGCCCATAAAAAGGCCCACCTAAGTGGGCCTATCGATTAACGACAACTCAGCCATTACTGGGCTTTTTGCAGTGTCAGCTCTGTAGTCGAAATCACCGCAGGGGCAATATCGGCTTCCTTAAACAGCAAAGGACGGAAACTCTTACTGCTGGAATACAGATTGCTTTGGTCGGTAAAGGAAGGTGACAGTATGTTGCTCGACTCCGAATAGGTGAGTATGCCGCGCGCGACAGGGCCTTCATCGGTAAAGCTTACCGCCATCATCCAGCTTGAGCCGTAACGCACTTGGTAACCCTTGGCCGTCATGCCTGAGGCCATCGCCTTACCCGTGACAACGTCCATCAAAGGCGCGTACTTATGCTGCGGGATCAGAGTGTCATCTCCCGATAAGCTCGTCGAAAATACGTTGAATCCACCTTCTGCGTTATGGCTGCCCGGCCAAGGTAAACGCGCGCCGCTAGCAGTGCCATCGGGGAGTGATTTCTCGACAAACTGCACATCACCTAACGGTGCATCTAAGGCAAAACCTGCGGCTTCAAGATTCAAGGCCGCATGGGCAAGCGCCACTAATGCGCTACCGTCGGTGGTGAGCGTGTTAGGCGTGGTCGCCGCATTCGCGGGGTCGAATCCCTTGGTCAGCATGGTTTTTTGGCTGAACTGATGGGCAAACTCACGCAGTAAGGCGCCGCCTTTACTGTCGTTATCTTGCTTACCGTTCCAAGCTTTGAGCGCTGCACAGGCTGATGTGAGATCCTTAGATAAACTCGCAGATACCACCACAGGCGTACTGCCCTGCGCCTCACATTGGGCAATCAAATCCAGTAATACCAACTCAGCTAAATAACTGCGATTCGACAATACCGCCGCTTCCAACTCTTCCAGATTGAACTTGCCATCGCTACCCGCCGCATCCTGCATTAGGGTTAAGCCCATACGAGTACGCAGCGATAATTGCCCGGCTTCTGGACCATACATGGGCGAGAAGTACGTCAGTGGCTCATTCAGGTTGGTTGACCAGAAGGAGTCATTGGAGTTTTGCACAAAGTCACTGCGCTCAAGCTTAGGCGCACGCTCATAGGGCGTGGGGCCACTAAAGCTAAATAACGAAGTATTCCCCGGCAGAATGGTAAAGCCGGCTTGCTCTTTTGCCGCCTTAATATCGGGCGAAGTTTTTAAGACCACCACGGCCGCCTCGGACAAACCGGGCACGGTCGAGTCGTCGATATAGAAGGCATTGCCCTCTTTATCGGCATACATAGTGTTATTGAAAATCACCCCGTCGTAGTCTTTAAAGGCTTGTTGGAATTCATCTTTATTGGTCGCTAAGTTCATGGCGAGCCAATGATCGACGGGATCCATATTCCCCATATTGGCATCTTGGATCATAAAGGCACTGCCATCGTCCCAACCAAAAGGTGCGAGCGAAGGCGGTGCCTCGACCATAGGGCCTTTTGCGGTGGTGTAAATATCCTTTTCAGCCACTAACATGCCTGCGGGGCCTGCGTTTACTAAGATAGACACTGTCTCTTTATTGATCGGCATCGGCTGCCCATCAAACAGATATTGCAATCTGTCGCCCGAAACCAGCTCAAGGTTATACATCACAAAGTGTTCAGCGGTAGAGAAGGTATGAGTCCAAGCTAAGTCTTTGTTAAACCCGATGTTGATAGGGCCTGGCATGCCCACCAGCGAGCCCCCCATCATATCCAATTGGCCTGGAATAGTAATGTGCGATTGCCAGAAGCGCAGGTTACCCGTGTGTGGGAAATGCGGATTGCCTAGCACCATGCCGCGGCCATTTTCGGTCTTATCTTTACCTAAACCCCAACCGTTAGAGCCTAAATCCCGTGGATTGGTCTCGGGTGTAGTAATGCGCGCCGCACGGGCAAGCAATTTAGACTGCATATCGCTGACAAACGCGGTTTGTTCTTGGCTTGGTGCAGGTCCGACGATACGCGGCATGTACTCCTGCCCATCCCCTGGGTTGGCGTAGAAAATCAAATCGAGGAAGTTAGCCGCGCCAGGTAATAGGGCGATAGAAAACAAATAAGTGACCACATCCTCTGGCACTATGGGCTTCACCCACGGCTGACCGCCACAGAAAGGTTCGGCGGTTTGTTTACCCGCCTCAACATCGGCAAGGTATTGGTTATAACCCGCCGTAAATCCTTGGATTAATGCACGGGAGCGTTCGCTAAACTGCGGCCATTTGGCCTCGGCTTGCTCACGGATTTTTAAGGCTTTATAGGCAAAGTCGGAGATTAAGTTGCCATTGTCTTCGGCGGTAGGCTGCCCTGTGGTGAAATCAATCGACGCATGGGGGCCAAAGTACATAGAGCGTTGGGAGTTGGCCTTAATAAAACCATCGGCGAGCACACAGAGGTTGTCCTGCGCCTGCGCGTAACCGCTACCAAAACCTAAGCTTTCTAAGTTATCGGCTTGGATATGGGGCACACCGTAGGTAGTTCGACGAATATTGGCTTTGAGTAAGCCGTTGGGGGCAAAGGTTTGCAGCTGGGTTTCAGGTTCGGTAGATGGAGTGCTATCTTCGCTGTCGTTACAGCCTGTGAGCATAACGCCACAGGCCATCCCCATCGCGATCATGAGTTTGTTGAATTTCATTATTATTATCTCTTAATTTTGGTTCCTTCAATGACATAGCTTTACTGCTTAAATCAGCTAAATCACTGAAGGAGCAATAGTTGTATGTCGCTTCCTGATGTTCGGCAATGGCTATTTGCTCCCCATGCATTCGCTTTTTTACTGAGCCAAGGCGATGAATATGGCAGAATAGAAAACCCAGAGGCGAGACACCTCCGACCATTTAAGCAATGATTCAAACGAGCGTCCACATTAAAAACCAAAATAAATAACTCATATGCAACAAAACATTATCAAAGTGATCGTCGGTTCGAAAAACCCCGTCAAAATTAACGCGGCGGCCAATGCCATGGCGCTGCTCTTTCCTGAATATGAGATCCAAACTCAAGGTATGGATGCACCCTCGGGCGTCCCCGCGCAGCCCATGACAGATAGCGACACCCGCCAAGGGGCTATCAACCGTGTCCACTATTGCCAGCAACAAGTTGAAGCGGATTATTACTTTGCGATGGAAGGCGGCGTCGATTGTTTCGAGTTTGGTCCTGCGACCTTCGCCTATATTGCGATTGCCCACCAAGCCCGCTTGAGCATTGGCCGAGGCGCCTTGTTGCCGCTACCTATGCAGGTCTATCAGGCTCTCGAGGCGGGTGAAGAATTGGGTCATGTGATGGATAGACTGTTTAATACGGTTAACATCAAACAAAAAGGCGGCGCGATAGGTCTACTCACCCACGGCCACGCCACCCGTGAGAGCAATTACACCCAAGCGATCATCCTCGCCATGGCGCCGTTTTTAAATCCTGAGTTGTACCCTTAAATTTTGTTAATGAAATATTGCAAAGCCGAGCAAAGCCCGCTAATTTCGTTGTAACTTGCAACTAAATGATTCGAACTGAGCCACTGCCAACCCACACAAGTGCTTGCATGGCTCAACTTTGGTTAACCCTGATGGCATTCAATCCGACTATGGCAAATGATCCCGGCTCATCTAGCCAACTGAGACACCTTTCCCGTTATATGGTCAGACACTTAGGCATGCTCAATGCGGCCTTTGGCGATTTACCTCTGTCCCCAGTACAGGCCCACGCCTTGTTTGAGATAGGTAATCAACCACAAACCATTAAGGAACTTGCCTGCAAACTGAGCATAGATAAATCCAATGCTAGCCGCGCAATCAAGCACTTAGTCGATAAAAACCTCGCCCAGAGCCAAATGCATCCACGGGATAATCGCTGCCTCGTCGTTCAACTGACTCCTGCGGGTAAAAAGCTGCTCGCTAAGTTAGATAGCCAGCAAAATCAACTCTTTCAAGAAATCTTGGCTCAGCTGACCCCTGAGCAAATTCAACAAATCGAGCAAGCCCTAATGCAATACAACCAAGCCATACATAAAGCCAAACAACAATCGGGTTATCTTATCCGTGAAGCCACCGCCGCCGATGATGCCGCCATTGCCCAAGTGATCCGCGCGGTTTCCGCCGAATACGGCTTAACCGCGGATAAAGGCTATAGCGTGGCCGATCCAACCTTAGATTGTTTAAGCCAAATCTATTCGCAGCCGGGCGCCAAATACTGGGTGATAGAACATGAAGGCCAAGTGGTTGGCGGCGCAGGCATAGCGCCACTGGCTAACAATGCCGGTATTTGTGAACTGCAAAAAATGTACTTTATGCCCGAGATCCGCGGTAAAGGCTTAGCCAAACGTTTAGCGCTGCAGGCCTTAGACTTCGCCCGTGAAACGGGTTATCAGAGCTGCTATCTCGAAACCACCGCATTACTCAAAGAGGCCCTAAAACTCTACGAACACTTAGGGTTTAACTACCTAAGCGCCCCACTTGGTAATACTGGCCACGACGCCTGTGAAATCCCAATGCTATTGCCACTGCACGCCGAACTAACCCCATAACCACTCGCCAATATCAGCAGGCTATAGGCCTGCTGAACCTGTAAATGAGTAATTTACTCATTGAATAATGTGTTGTGATTTATGCCAAAATTCGAGCAAGTCTGTTTTTATCCCTCCTAATTCACATAGTTTTTTATTCAGCACCTGTATTAAACTAGGCCTCTTTTTCATCCGGTAAAATGATATTTATCTAGATGAAATTTGCTGCATTTTTGTTAAAGCATTAAATAGGGAAGCATATGCTAAATTGGATTTTTGGTGATAATAACCTCACACTGCGGGAAATATGTTTAAATAACGAATTGTCGACGACCAAGAAAATACAAAAAATAACCAAGTACCTCGCCAATGGCGGTGATATTAATTTTATTGATCCCGATATTTCCCCCTGTAATGTGTTAGTCCCGCTTTCTCGTAGTCCTGAATCCGACCTCGAATTGATACAATATCTGCTGGATAATGGCGCTCAAATTGAATGTAATGGTTTTAGTGCCTTACACTCTGCACTTGAATTTAATAATCCTGAATTGGTAAAGCTCTACCTCAAGGCTGGCGCTAATCTTTACTACCAAAATCAATATAATAACTGCTGGTTAAACTACTTATACCACCCTAACCCTCAGCATATTTATCAAGATAATCAGCGCATCGCTATGCTAGAACTGCTGCTAGAGCAGGGACTGGATATCAATCATTCGGTGAGTTTTTGGACCAATGGCGAGTTAAATCATCCCTTAGAAATCCTTTATGCAGATCGCAGTAAAGAAGTCTTTTTACATATTATTAATAAAGACATTTATTTGGACATTGGCCAATTAAGCCTGATAGAAGAGATTATTCTTTCCAGCGATTTTTGGGGAGTTGAAACCTTCGAACCATTAGTGAAACGCTATCCTGAGTATAAAAAGTCACGTTATATTATGGCCAACGATAGCAGCTTTTGGGATGACGCCAATTTACTCGAACTCTGTGTCTACGCAAAAGCGCAGGAATACACTGAATATCTGCTAGATCATTATCCGCAACTCAAGGCCGACTCCCACGCGAAAAGTTTGCTCTATGCGGCATTGACCTCAGAATTTGACCTCAGAATTATCGAAAAATTGATTAAGGCGACCGTCGATATCAATCGCATCTATAGGATGACACCGCCTGATGCCGACCATTCACCCGTGCTCAACCAATTTATTGATAACGCCCAATTTACCGATGTGAATAAACGGGAGTATATCTACCAAGCACTAGAGCTGTTGCTCAAATATGGCGCGGATCCAAATTCCGTATTTATGAATGCGGGTAAACCCTATGAAATGTTAGCCTGGTCGAACTTGCGACTATTGGTTTATCCGATGGTCGAGAAGAAAACCTTTCTGCCGGAGTTTCTTGACCTCTTCATAAAATATGGCATGGATATCAATAAAAAGTTTGGTGCTGTGGATGAACCAAGCTTGCTGACTATCTGCCAACGTGGTTCGGGTAAGGAAGATCAGGCAACACTTATCCAAGTGATGGAATATCTGCTCACCAAGGGACTCGATTTAAGCCTTACCAATATCTACAACACTAACTATGTGTCCGCTGCGGCCATCGCCTGTCGAACCCAAGTACTTGAATGGCTGATTAACCAAGGCGGGGATATTTTTACCCATTGCGGCCATGATAATTCGCCTATTCTGCACAAGGCAATTTCAACCTATTGGTGGGATCAGATTACTGGCCCCATGCGACGTAATACCGTGGAACTATTACTGCGCCACGGAGCCAAAATTGAAGAATTCTCAGTAGATGAGCAATTTACGCCACTAATGTGCGCCTGCTATTACGGCGCGCAGTCCTGCGTTGAGGTGTTACTCGAACATAATGCTAACCCGAATGCCATCAATGCCGAAGACACCACTCCAGCGCTTTGCGCCGTGATGGGCGGCAGCTCGAATGAATTTCCACGCTTTGAGTCAACGGCGGTGCGGATTTTAAGACTATTGCAGCAATATGGCGCTGACTTAACCGTAAGTAACAGCTTAGGTTATAGCCCGCTGAGTGTGACTATGGAGCAGGAATATAAAGAGATTTTCGAAGTACTACTGCAAATCGTCCCCTACAGTGAGTCACAACTTGAGCAAGCCCTGAGCAAAGCCCAGCCACAAAGTTATTTCCAACGTCGGCTATTACAAAAGCTAGGGCGTAAAATACCAGCAGCCCCCACAATTATCGAACATAAGGTAGCGAAGCCAGAAGTCGCATCGCTTACTCTTGAATGTGGCACAACCCATGTGGAGGCGCCAAAAACCGCTCAACCCCAAAAAACTAGACTAGAGGTCAGTGATGCGGCGGTGGATAGAAGCCAAATCCCGACGCTGTTTGATCTCAAAAACAGAGTGCAGCATTTCTTTAAGCCGATAGCCAGCGATCCAAGTATCACAGCTCAACAGTTAAACTCGGTTAAAGAGCAGGTGGAACGATTGATTGAAAAGCTCGACAACTTTAGCTTTTTCCGCAATCAAGCGACTAAAGCTGAGTTTGAAGAAGGAGTTCAGGACTATCTCGATGAAATGGTGGATGAAATCAACAAAATTATCGGGGATGATTACCCCGCGCTTACCGAAACTTTAGTCGATTCTGTCTGGACAATTTTGCAATACTTTAGGGTAGAGATTGAAATCGAAACTGCGCTAAGAAATCGCTTTTGGTAACAGAGAGCTCCTTAGCTAGCAACCCAAGATAAAGCCCCTTTTATATCGTCATTTAAAGGGGCTTTATGCTTTCGAAGTTAAGCCTAACTTCGCACCTGCACACTTGGATGGCTATTAGCCAACATAATGGCAAGTCTTAAGCCTTAAACGCTTTAGCAAGCAACTGACTACGAATGATTTGGCGTATTTGATTATGCAGTTCAAATACCCGGTTACGGTCGTTAAGGTTTAAGGAGAGATTTTCCAGCATTACCAAGTCCAGATTAAACTCGGGATAATGCAGCGTCATCGACATATAACCCGAAACATACCCAGTATGGCTATATTCGACGAGGCCATCGTCCTTATTGATCCTTATTCCATAACCGTAGCGCATATTCGGCCACAAAAATGGCAACTCGATATACGCAGTAGTCATCCGCAGATAACTCTCAGGGCTCAATAACTTGCCAGCATGTAATTGCTACTGAAAGGTGGCATAAGTAGCCGTCGAGGCAATTAATCCCCCCGCGGGCAATAACGCTTCATCAATCACCAGCTCAGAAGGCGCAATCACTTCGCTTTCCTGCAATCCCTCTGCCAGACTTGGCACTTTGGCATGAATCGCCTCAAGGCTGCCCTGCTCGGCACTTAGGCCATTGAGTTGGTACCGCGCAGCAAATTGAGCCAGCTGCTCGGTAAAGGATTGATGATTAACCTTCTCAAGCACTTGCCCAAGCAATGAATAACCCAAATTAGAGTATTCAAATTGGCTACCCGGCTCGAAGCGATTGGCCTGTCCAATGCTGGCAACACCCGATGTATGGTTCAGCAGTTGGTGCAAAGTAATGCGCTCATCATAACGGTTGGGATTCAAATCCCCCGCATTGGCGCCCGCATCAGTGGCTTTTAGCGCCTTAGATTCCGCCTCAAGATCGCCAAAAAGGTAATGGTTTAGCGTTTGATTTAAATCGAGTTTCCCCGCATCAAGTGCCTGCAACACTAGCGTTGCGGTAATTTGTTTCGAGAGCGATGCCATCACAAAACGCGAATCTTGATTGATACCTTCGCCCTTTTGTAATTCAAGCAGTGGTTTCCCCTCTTCAAGCAGAATAACGCTACCGCTAAATGGCTGCGGCGAATCCATTATCGCCGCTTGGATTAAGCTCTTAATCTCCCCAAACTTAGATTCCGAGGATGCAGTTTGGCTTTCAAGCTTAACTGACTGACCGCCTTGCACGCTTTCCGACACAATCGCAGCTTCAAGCGACTCGCCAACACTATTGGCACTTGGGAGTAATAACAGCCCTGATAGCAGCGAGCCGATAACACTCAAACGCATGGGTTATCCTTAACTTAATTGGCAAATACTGCCTGATTAAAAAGCGGCCAGCTTATCACAAGTTTTTTAAGTAGTGCTGTGTTTGGAATTTAGCAATGACAGCCTAGACTGAGTTTCTAGAAACAAAGTCAAAGTCGTGGGGCTTCACCCCACACCCAAACTTCTGCAAGCTTTCGTTCTGTATGCTCGTCATACATAACAAACAGATTGATTCCTAACACCACTTTTGGAAAATTTAACAATGGGTGTCTCAATAAATTTCGCTGAATACCGCCCAAACACTATGGGACTAGGCACTTCATCTGAAATACATTATTTTTTAAGGAATTAGCTCTACTAATTGTCTTAGATACTGTCCCTGCAACTATTATGGTTCTTATTTAAGCCATTTAAACCCCCAACAAGTTGTAGACAAATCTAAAGTGCATTATGTTGTTGATTTAAAATGTATGGCTCGATTTATTTCATCAGTAGTGTTCAAGCAAGGAATATTAGAAGCATGGAAATTGATATTGTTTCATACGCGAGCATTATGGGTATTGAATTGGGAATGTCACCCGATGATGTTGAAAAGGTGTTAGGGAAGCCAACATTTTCAAGCATCAATCCCAACAATTATTTAGTGAATGAATATTTATTATCCAATAGGTTAGTTGTTGTGTGTTTCGACAAAATTGAATTTGGCTCAGCAATAGATGCACATGTAAATGTTTTTGATAGCGATATTTTTGTGGTCAATGATAGTGATCCTATTTCATGTAAATTGTTAGCTAACACTCTTAGTCAGTTAGATAATAAAAAGTATGTGTGGGATGATGAAATTCTTTTCTTAGAACTTGGAGTTATTCTAGGTCAATTTGACTATGAAGATGATGAATACCCTAAGTATGTTGATATATTCAACATCGGCTCACAGGATGATGCTATCGATAAAGGCATATTCAAGCCATCCATTATAGAACAACATAATGCGCTTTAAATTTGCCTACACCTTCCTAGGCTAAAATCATTTGAATCAAAATCTCAAAGTTATTAGAGATCCATTGTTAAATTTTACAAAGAAAAGACAAATTTGAAGCATATTCAAGCTAGCAGGATACGCTGTGGTCAGCAGGATTAAGCACAAAAGGAGTTTATTGAGACACCCATTGGTAAATTTTGCGACGAAAAAACAAAATTGAGCCATGTTCAAGTTAACCTGACACAGAATTATGAATAACCTCGACCGTTCGTAACATGGCCGCTCTTTCATATCCAGGTGATCACGGCATTTCCATTTCCGTATGCAGTAGATGTCACGGTCGAGCATTTGGAATTAGCAATGAGAGTATGGGTTGAGTTTTAAAGACAAACCCATTTATAAACCTTGGCTGCCACTCAGCAGCTATCTTTAGAGCAATCTCAATCACTATTCGCTTGAGGGGAAGCCGAAAGCAGATTATCTGGTTGATTTAAAATGGCAGATAGAATTATTGGTTGCCGTTTTCAATGGCTAAGGCGTGTAGTAACTGAAATGGATAACTTTGACTATAAATTGGGTAAGTTAAACGGGATACTCACGGGGCTATCCTATGTAAACAATAAAGCGAATCACGGCTATACGTTTGAAATCATTAAAATTGATGCATCAAAACCATTAGAGATTGCAACGGAAAATTATCTTAAGGGTTTTTATAAGGATGCCACGGTTCGCTTTAGTGAAGTCATAGACTGGCGTAGTGAGATCAATGCAGCACTTTATGATTGGCTTTTTTCCTATCTCCTACCTACAACACCGAGCGGTTGCGGCTCAGCTTTTGCTTCTCTTAAGGATGTCGATAGCGCCTTTTCAATGTCCATAAAAAGCTTTAGAGACGAATTTATCAAACAGATAAGTGATCAACTTGATGCGCTGCTAGAGGTCAAAAGGGTTTTAGCTGTTTCATTAATAACGGATGAATGGTACGAGATGGAATGGGTTGATTTTGCTATCGAGGGCAGGAAAGGAGTTGTATTTATTCACTTGGGTGTTTCTGATTGATCTCCTTTAAATTTGCTTCACAGGATCAGGTTAAATATCCCTATGAGCACTGAACTTATCCATGCAGTTAAAGCCAAGGATACACTTGCGGTTAAACGCATTATTGCCAATGACGCCGATCTTGAAGGCGTTGATAAGAATGGGATGACGGCACTGTTGCATGCCTGTGAGCTACAGTCTTTTGAATTGCTCAAACTATTGGTTGATGCGGGTGCCGATGTGAATCATCCAAATAAGCTGGGGTATCGTCCGCTCGATATTGCTTACTGGCAAGGAGAGTTTCGCATGGGATGCTATACCACTGAAAGTCAGCGTATGGTGAGCTATTTAAGCCACCATGGCGGTAAATCCTTTAGCTAGATATCAAAGCCTAAAACTAAAAGCCCTATAAACAAAAATCGCGTTAGGCTCAGCTGTACTAGCTGTGCCTAACGCGATTTTCTATTCCACTTACCGCTTAATCACCAAAGTCATCGAGCAGGATATTTTCAGGCTCGACCCCTAGGCTTTCGAGCATACGGATCACCGAGGAGTTCATGATCGGTGGGCCACACATATAGAACTCACAATCCTCTGGTGCCTTATGATTTTTAAGATAATTCTCATAGAGCACGTTATGGATAAAGCCAGTGTAGCCCGTCCAGTTATCCTCTGGTAGCGGCTCCGACAGTGCCACATGCCAGACGAAGTTGTCGTTCTCGGCGGCCAAGGTGTCGAAGTCCTGCTGGTAAAACACTTCACGGCTTGAGCGTGCGCCGTACCAGAAGCTCATCTTACGCTGGGTCTTTTTACTCTTGAGTTGATCGAAAATATGCGAGCGCATCGGTGCCATACCCGCACCACCGCCGATAAATACCATTTCCGCATCGGTCTCTTTCACAAAGAACTCGCCGAATGGGCCAGAGATGGTCACCTTATCCCCCGCCTTGAGGTTAAAGATGTAAGAAGACATCTTACCTGGTGGCACATTGGCCGATGGTGGCGTGGCAATCCGCACGTTAAGCATAATGCGGCCCTTTTCATCGGGATAGTTCGCCATCGAATAGGCGCGCAGCACGTCTTCATTGACGGTGGATACTAAGTCGAATAGGCCGTATTTTTCCCAATCGTCGCGGTACTTAACCGGAATATCAAAATCGGCGTACTTCACCACATGGGCTGGCGCTTCAATTTGGATATAGCCACCCGCCTTAAAGTGCACGTATTCACCTTCGGGCAGTTTTAGCAATAACTCTTTGATAAAGGTGGCCTTGTTATCGTTTGAGATCACCTCACATTGCCACTTCTTCACGCCGAAGATTTCTTCCTCTAGCTCGAGTTCCATATCGGTTTTCACCGCCACTTGGCAGGCGAGACGACAACCTTCTTTGGCTTCTTTTTTAGTGATATGCCCTTGTTCTGTTGGCAGAATATCACCACCGCCCGATTTGACTTTCACTCGGCACTGGCCGCAGGTACCGCCGCCGCCACAGGCCGAGGGAATAAAAATATTCTTGCTCGCTAAGGCGCCAAGCAGCTTGTCGCCCGCGGCAACTTTAATGCTTTTCTCGGCATCGTCGTTAATCCCGATAGTGATCTCACCAGTAGTCACTAATTTCTTTTTGGCGATAAGGATTACTATCACCAGTAGGCACACCACTAAGGTGAACATGCCTATGCCTATTGCCATTTCCATTCGATAACCCTTTTTCTAAACAGAATGCGGTTTCACTTTCTCAGTCACGCGTTACAGCGAGATCCCCGAGAAAGACATAAAGCCAAGTGCCATCAACCCTGTGGTAATAAAGGTGATACCAATCCCCTGTAAGCCTTCGGGAATCGCATGAAACTTCATCCGTTCACGCAGCCCCGCCAGCATCACAATCGCCAGCGCCCAACCCGTGCCCGAACCCATGGCAAACACCGCCGATTCGGCAAAGTTGTAATCACGGTTAGCCATAAAGATCACCCCGGCAAAAATCGCGCAGTTTACGGTGAGCAGTGGCAGGAAGATCCCGAGGGAGTCATACAGGCTTGGAATGTATTTATCTAAAAACATTTCAAGGATTTGCACTAAGGCCGCAATCACACCGATAAAGGTGATCAGTTGCAGGTAACTTAAGTCGATACCAGGCATGCCCGCCCACGCCAATGCGCCCGGTGCTAACACCTTCACATAGATCAGCTGGTTTAAAGGCACGGCTAAGGTCATCACCACGATAACCGCAACGCCTAAGCCGAATGCGGTCGACACCTTTTTAGACACAGCTAAGAAGGTACACATACCGAGGAAGAACGACAGCGCCATGTTGTCTAAGAATGTGGCCTGTAAAAACAGATTAATATAGTGTTCCATATCCGCTCCTTAACCGCGTTTACGCTGGATCACGTTAATGCTCCAGATCAGCAGGCCAATCAGGAAGAAGGCGCTTGGGGGCAACTTAAACATCTCATTGGGTAAGTACCAGCCGCCGTTTTCAACCGTAGTCAACACGCTATGCCCAAACAGATTGCCCGTGCCTAACAGCTCACGCACAAAGGCCACACTGATCAGCACCAAGCCATAACCCGCCGCGTTACCTACGGCATCGACCACGGCTAAGTGAGGTGGATACTTCATCGCAAAAGCTTCTGCGCGGCCCATGATGATACAGTTAGTGATGATTAACCCAACAAATACAGAGAGTTGTTTAGATAGCTCGTAAGCCACATCCTGCAACACCATATCGACGATAATCACCAAGGAGGCAATGACCGTCATCTGGGCAATAATCCGCACACTGTTAGGGATAAAGTTGCGAATGGCGGAGATGATAAGGTTAGAGAACACCAGAACGAAAGTTACCGCCAGTGTCATCACCACGGCCGTCTGCATGGAGTTACTCACCGCCAGCGCCGAACATACGCCCAGCACTTGCATCGCCACTGGGTTATTGGCAAATACAGGGCCTGCTAACATGTCCCGCATGGATAAACTGTTGCTCATTTTGCACCTCCCAACTCACCTTGTTCAGCCGATGCTTTTAATTGGTTGAAGAAGGTTTGGAAACCCTCGACGCCAAACCAAAACTCCATTGCACGCTGCACGCCACGGCCGGTCATGGTCGCGCCACTCACAGCATCAACACCGTGGATATCACCCTCTTTGGCGCCGCCTTTCACGAGGCGCATCGCAAACTTGCCTTTTTCATCAAAGAGTTGTTTCCCCTTCCACAAGGATAACCAATGTGGGTCAGTCACAAAGTCACCGATACCAGGGGTTTCACCGTGCTCGTAAACCACCATGCCTTTAATCGTATTAAAGTCAGGCTCGACGGCCACATAACCGTAGATCATCGACCACAGCCCTTTACCGTAGAAAGGCACGACCACGCTGGATAACTTGCCGCTGTCATCAAACACCTTAAACACGCGGGCATCGTTGGCGCGGGTCTTGATTTTGGCGATATCCTTTTTAGGGGCGCTTGAGGTTTCTGGGTTAATCGCCGCCATGCGCTCGTCAAAGTCGAGTACATTGGCATCCGAGTCCACTTTGCCTGTGTCGAGATTAATCAATAATGGCTTAACGGATTTAGCAAAAATCTCTCTAAACTCATTGCCTTGGCCAATATTCACATCGGCCGCCATCAACACATAACGTTGTAACTCATCGCGTTTTTTCGCGAGCTTACGCTCCTTCAACACGCCTGCGGTGCCAGTAATCATAAAGGAGCACAAAAGGCAGAGCGTGATGGTGAAGATCATGGTCCCCACCACAGTATCTTTCTTAAATACCATGACGTTTTACTCTCCGTTTGATGTTGGCACGGGCCACCAAATAATCGAACAGCGGTGCCCACAGGTTGGCGAACAGGATGGCTAACATCACGCCTTCAGGCATTTTGGGGTTAGCCACACGGATAAGGATTGTCATAAAACCAATCAAGGCGCCGTAGGCAAACTTGCCTTGGCGGGTATAAGAGGTCGTTACAGGATCGGTCGCCATAAACATCATCGCGATAGCAAAGCCGCCCGTGACTAAGTGCCATGTCCAAGGCATTGCCATCATCTGGTTAGTGCTTGAACCAATAACATTGAACAAGGTTGCAGTGGCAATCATGCCCAACATCACACCCACCACGATGCGCCAGTCGGCTAAACGGGTGATAAGCAGCAATAACCCACCGAGCAACACAGCAAGCGTGCTGGTTTCACCAATCGCGCCCACGGTAAAGCCGAAGAAATTATTCCACCAGTTAGGATCGCTAAAGGCGCTGTACCAAGCGTAATCAGCAAATTGCAGCTTACCTGCAGCGGCTTGCGCTAAGGCAGTCGCGCCTGAAAAGCCATCTACAGCAACCAGTTGCTTAACGGTTGACACTTCAGAAGGGTAAGCAAAATAGATAAACGCCAAACCTGCTAATGCGGGGTTAAGGAAGTTGTATCCCATGCCACCAAACAGCTCTTTGGCAATCACCACCCCAAAGCTAATCCCCATCACCACCAACCAGAGTGGAATCGAAACGGGTAAAATCAGCGTAAATAACAAGGCAGTGACGAAGAAGCCTTCGTGCAACTCTTGGCGACGCACCTTGGCAAACACCACTTCCCAGAACAGGCTGGTCAGCAAGGCCGTTAAGTAAATCGGCAGATAAAAACTTAAGCCATAGAGGAACAGGCCAATCACGCCCGTCTCGGCACTTAAGCCACCACTTAAAGCGTTAAACAGCGCGAGTTTCCAGGTTTCTGGCGTCGCTAGGCCACTCGCTAGTGCGAGCTGAGCCTGTAAGCCTACGTTATATAAGCCAAATAGAATGGCGGGTAATAAACAAAGGCCCACTAAGGTCATGGTACGTTTTACGTCAATTGCGTCACGTACGTGTACTTGTCCCTTAGTGCTGCGACCACTGGCGATCACCAATGAGCGCACAAAGCCCTTCATCGATTTACCCGTGGCGTAATACTCTTGCTGCAAATCAGGGGCGTCCTGCAAATCAGGTTTTTTAGGTTGTGTCGTCATTAACCTTCCCTCTCGATAACATCTAGACAGGCACGTAACTCTTTACCGAAGTCATACTTGCCGGGGCACACAAAGGTACACAGGGCTAAATCTTCTTCATCTAACTCCAATGCGCCTAACGCCTGCGCCTCATCGGTATCTCGCACCACTAAGTCACGCACTAGCAGAGTGGGTAAAATATCTAATGGCATTACGCGATCGAGCTGACCAAAGGCCATCATGGCGCGGTGAGAGCCACCTTGATGCGTGGTAAATTCGAAGGACTTAGTCAGGCCAAATAAACGGGAAGTCACCGCACGGGTGATAGAGAACTTGTCTGAACCGCCACGCACCCAAGGCAATACTTGGTGCTGCGCATCTTCGGCGAGAACCGATACTTGGTTGTGGAAGCGACCTAAAAAGTCATGTACGCCCCTCGCGGTATGGCCAGATAACACTGAGCCTGATACCACACGGTTGTTACCGGGTTTCACTTCATCAGCCACTAAGGCGCTCAGCTCAGCACCTAACTGAGTGCGCAGTAAACGCGGGTTAAGCACACTCGGGCCACCCAGCGCCACCACGCGGTCGGTATAGAGTTCACCGGTTTGAAACAGCTTGCCGTAGGCAATAACGTCTTGATAGCCGATATGCCACACCTGACGTTCAATACTGACGGGTAAGGTAAAGTGAATGTGAGTCCCGGCTAATCCGGCGGGATGCACCCCAGTAAAACGGCGCACTTCAACCTTGGGCAAATCAGCACCGACTAAGGTCTCGCCCTTATCTTGGCAGAGGTAAACCTTGCCTTCGGTTAAATGATTCAGTACCGCTAAGCCCGCCTTAAAGGCATCGCTCTGTTCGGCAATAATCAACCTAGGATCGGCGGCGAGTGGATTGGTATCCATCGCCGTCACGAAAATGCCTGCGGGTTTGGTATCGAGGGCGGGAACGCGGGAGAAAGGACGGGTACGCAGCGCCGTCCACAGGCCGCTCTTAACCAGTTGCGCTTTAACCACATCCGCAGATAAGGCCTGCAAATCGGTGTGAATGTCGAAACGGATCTGCTCATCGGCGTCTAAACCATTGCAGCGGATCACCACGGATTGCAACACCCGACGTTCACCACGGTGGATTGCAACAATCTCACCACTGGCGGGAGCGGTAAACAGCACGCCCTTTGTTTTTTTATCTTCAAACAAAGGTTGGCCTTTTTTGACCTTATCGCCGACTTCCACCAACATAGTCGGTTTTAAGCCAACATACTCCTCACCCAACAAGGCCACTTGGGATGGCCTGTTACCGGGTTCGATGATCTGCCTAGGCTCACCCGAAATCGGCAAGTCGAGGCCTTTTTTGATCGTTATAACTTGGTTTGAAAAATCTGCCATCACAAATATCAACCATGAAAATTTTTAGATAAATTTAGGGTAGATGTTTGTTAACAGATAATCCGATATTGGCGTCACATTCCGCCGCAATTTCGTAAGTAATATACGTAAATTCGTGCCATTTTGTGACATAGGTTCACATCAATTGCAGCACAAAATTGTAAATGTAGTTTTATAACAAATAATTCATAATTCCTGTGTTTCTGATTTAGTTACGACTTAACTAGATAAAAACTGACAAAAATCTCCCCTTTCAGCCCAAATTTTTGACAAAGGCGTAAAACACTAAGTCGGTGGCGAGTTCGTGTGCAATCCAAGGTGCCAGCCCCGCAACCTTACTGCGGTTCCCGACTTTCGAGCATTGGTTATTTTTACTGCAGTAAAATGTTTGACGCCCTATTAACCTTTGCTTTACAGCAAAAGCTTGATAGCCTCGGACTAAGATAGTTTCCGTAGGAGAAATAGATGGAATACAAACGCATACCGCATTCTAATCTCGAGGTGAGCAAAATCTGTTTAGGCACTATGACTTGGGGCGAACAAAATACCCAAGCCGAAGCCTTCGCACAGCTAGACTACGCCATCGGCAGTGGCATCAACTTTATTGACACTGCGGAAATGTACCCTGTGCCGCCCAAGCCGGAAACCCAAGGGGAAACCGAGCGCATTTTGGGCCAATATATCAAGGCCCGTGGCAACCGGGATGACCTAGTAATCGCCACTAAGATTGCCGCGCCGGGTGGCAAGAGTGACTATATTCGCAAGAATATGGCACTGGACTGGAACAACATTCACCAAGCGGTCGATGCCTCACTCGAACGCCTGCAAATCGATACTATCGATCTCTACCAAGTGCATTGGCCTGACCGCAATACCAACTTCTTCGGGGAATTATTTTACGACGAGCAAGAGATTGAGCAGCAAACGCCAATCCTCGAAACCCTCGAAGCCCTCGCCGAAGTCATTCGCCAAGGCAAAGTGCGCTACATCGGCGTGTCGAACGAAACCCCTTGGGGACTGATGAAGTATTTGCAACTGGCGGAAAAACATGGTCTGCCGCGCATTGTGACAGTGCAAAACCCCTATAACCTGCTCAACCGCAGCTTTGAGGTCGGTATGAGTGAAATCAGCCACCGCGAAGAGTTACCACTGCTGGCCTACTCGCCCTTGGCCTTTGGTGCCTTGAGCGGCAAATATTGCAATAACCAATGGCCAGAAGGCGCGCGCTTAACCCTGTTTAAACGCTTCGCCCGTTACACAGGCTCGCAAATGGCACTCGATGCCACCGCTGCCTACGTAGACTTAGCCCGCGAGTTTAATCTCTCGCCCGCGCAAATGGCGTTAGCCTTTGTTAACTCGCGTAAATTTGTTGGCTCAAACATCATTGGCGCCACCGATTTATACCAGCTGAAAGAGAATATCGACAGCTTAAAAGTCAGCCTCTCCACCGAGTTACTCAACCGTCTAAATGCCCTCTCAGATCAATTTAGATTGCCCTGCCCTTAGCTCTTTGCTCTAAAAAGAGAGCGCTAACAATGAGCTGTTAAATCGAGCTTTTAAACAAGCCTCTAATGTGAGTGGCCAAAGTGCCACTCACTTGAGTCACAAATTGATTGTCTATCAGAGCTGTACCCTAACCGCAGCGATAGCCATACAATAGCGGTTTATAAGACAGCAAAAGTCGAGCACTCAAGATGAAACAAGCCATTGTCCATATCGCGCTCGTCGTAAGAGATTACGATGAGGCGATTGATTTTTATGTCAATAAACTCAAATTCGAATTGATTGAAGACAGCTATCAACCCGAGCAAGATAAACGTTGGGTCGTGGTAGCCCCGCCCAATTCCAGTGGCACCGCATTATTGTTAGCCAAGGCCTCTAAGCCGGAGCAAGCACCCTTTATCGGTAATCAGGCTGGCGGCCGGGTGTTCCTGTTCTTAAATACCGATGATTTTTGGCGCGATTATCACTATATGCAGTCCATTGGGATCCGCTTTATTCGTGAGCCGCAGGAGCAGGATTACGGCACCGTTGCCGTGTTCGAGGACCTCTATGGCAACCGTTGGGATTTATTGCAATTGAGCCCGAATCATCCCATGGCTAAAAGATGTCAATAACAGTGTAAAAGACTTAGCCGATAGCCAAGTAAAAAACACAATAAGCGTTAACTAAGTGATGCTGCGAGTACCAGCCAAGTGCTTATCTCATTGAATAAACTATTGAATCAACCACGCAGCTCAATGATAATCAGCTTGGCGATTTAATCGCGTTATTTCTCACTTAGGAGTTGAAATGGATTTCCCTCAGTTTACTTATCACCCTCATCCCCTCGATACTGGCGCCGTGATCGCAAGCGATGCGACCTGCGAATGCTGCGGCCAAGCACGGGGATTTATCTGCAGCTCAGGAATGTACTGCAGGGACAATGTTGAAGCGATTTGCCCTTGGTGCGTTGCCGATGGTAGCGCCGCAGACAAATTTAATGGCCATTTTGTCGACGATTACCCACTGCTCGACGCGGGGCTGGATCTCGCCATCGTGAAGGAAGTGGCAGAAAGAACACCGGGGTATGTCTCATGGCAACAGGAAGTCTGGCAATCCCACTGTAATGATGCCTGCGAGTTTCATGGCGATGCCGAACTCACTGATTTACAAGCCTTGCAAGGCGAAGCATTAGAAGACTTTTTAGCCGAATACCTGCCCAACCATGACCTATGGCAAAAACTCTTATCTAGCTACCAAAAGGGTGGCAACCCGGCCATCTACAAGTTTAAGTGCCGCCACTGCCAGCAAGCGATTTTTACCTTAGATTGCCACTGAGCCAGTTTTATAACTAAAAGTTAACTAGACTCGGTCAATGTAAATCAATTAAGGTCAGTTTGTGGATTAGATAAGGCTAAAGCGAATGGGCCTGCATCAGCGACTCAGGTTGCCTGACGCAGGCGCAGGCTTTAGCTCATTTCAACAGGGATATGCGCTTCCCGATAAGACTAACGGCTGAACCTTAACCAATAACAATAATGGCTTATCATCAATTTCGGACTCATAAAAAGTGGCCTTGGTTGCTGCTCAGTGTATGGCTACTGGTTACCCAGTGCTTTGCGCTGACCCATTACACCGAACACAGTCTGGAACATGAACACACCCATTGTATTGTCTGCGATTTTGGCCATGATACCAGTGCAAGTCCGGCATCTATGCCCGTGCTACCACTGGATCTGCAACATGCCGCTCATCGTGCCACCACCGCCTATCAAGCCCCTAACTTAGCCCACATCCGCCATGTTGATGTGCGCGCCCCTCCCTTTTAGAAAGCAAATTCAAAAACTTAAAAATTAATTTTTTGCTTATCTACAAGGAAAGGCACAATGAAACTTGCACTATCTTCAATAACGCTTGCAGTCGCGAGCATGTGTTCATCGGCTATGGCCGCAGAGCTTCAAGGCCAAGTTACTGATCAACTAGGTAACGCGCTCGCCAATGCCCGCGTCAGTGTTGACGGCGGTAACAGCACGACCACGGATACCCAAGGCCAGTATCAACTCAAGATTGCCGATAATAGTCACCTGCACCTACACGTGAGTCATGCGAATTTTAAACATAGCGATCAAGAGATTAGTTCAAAGACTGGTTTGCTCATTCAAGATGTGACGCTGAGCCAAACCCCGATGGAAAATATCGTGGTAACCGCATCGCCCCTCGCCCGCTCGGCCCTCGAAAGCACTACGCCCATCAGCGTATTGACCGAGGATCAACTCAAGCTCAATACCGAACCCACCTTGGGCGACACCTTAGAAAAACTCCCCGGCGTACAGGCTTCTCACTTTGGTGCGGGCGCCAGTCGGCCGATTATCCGCGGCATGGGCGGCCCCAGAGTACAAGTACTTGAAAATGGCCTGTCGGTTGGTGATGCCTCTACCGTTTCGGCAGACCATGCCGTGACCTCCGAGGCCGCCTCGGCGCAGCAGATTGAAATTCTTCGCGGTCCGGGCACCCTACTCTATGGCAATGGCGCCATCGGCGGTGTCGTCAATGTGGTCGATACCCGCTATAGCGAAACCCCAGTCGATGAAGTGACAGGGCACTTTGGCGCTCGCTATGACAGCGCCAATAATGGCCAAACCTATAATGGCGAACTGAACGGCGGTAATGGGCAATTTAACTGGCATCTGGATGGCACCCACAGAAAAACCGAAGATGTCGATATTCCCGGTAATGCCATTGCCGATATGCCGAGCACCCACGGCACCTTAGCCAATAGCCAACTCAAACTCGATGATTACGCCGCAGGCGTTGGTTATACGGGGGATTCGGGTTTTGTTAGCGTCTCCGGCGCGCGCACCGAATCCAACTACGGCATCCCCAGCCGTGGAGAGGCCGATGCCCCCAATATCACCATCGACTTACAAAAAACCGCTTGGCAATTACATAGCGGGCTACTCGACCCCTTTGCTGGTTTTAGTAAGTTAAAGTTCGACGCAGCTTATAGCGATTATCAACACGCCGAGGAAGAAGATGGCGTTGCTGGCACCACCTTTTTCAACAAGCAGAGCGAAGCACGTTTAAGCCTAAACAATCATCCTTGGGGCGAATGGCAAGGTACTCTTGGGCTGCATGCGGTGCACCGCGACTTTGCGGTGGAAGGCGACGAAGCCCTGACCCCCGACAGCAAAACGGACACTCTCGCCGCCTTTATTGTGCAAGAACGTAAGCTTGGGGATTTTCGCTTTGAACTCGGCGGTCGCCTAGAGCATTACCGCCTCGCGCCCGATAGCATGCAGCTCGACACGCTTAATGGTGAACAAGAGTATCAACCTAATGATTTAACGGATAATAATGTGACGCTGTCTGCGGGCGTGGTGTGGGACTTTAGCCCATCATACAATCTGGGTCTATCACTCACCCGCGCCGAACGCTCGGCCACCGCCGAAGAGCTTTACAGCTACGGGCCACACGATGCCACTCAAAGCTTTGAGTTAGGGTCGCAATTTAGCCTAGAGAATGGCCAAATCGTTGCCAACAGCGGCAGTAACGATAAGGAAGTCGCCAACAATATCGACCTCACGCTGCGTAAGTTGGACGGCGCATGGACAGGTTCACTCAGCCTCGCCTATAACCGAGTCAATAACTTCTACTATGAGCGCAATACCGGACTGGTTGCCTCGGATCTGGTCAACAGCGATGAAGAGGGCGACATGCCGGTTTATCAATATACTCAAGGCGATGCGGATCTTTACTCCATCGAGGCGCAGGCAACGATTCCATTTAATGATCTCTGGTCACTCGGGCTCTTTAGCGACTACACCCGCGGCAAACTCGTCGATGGCGGTAACTTACCGCAAATATCGCCGATGCGTGTCGGCTCGACAGTAAACTTCGATCTGCAGCAGTGGCATGCAGAGTTAGGCGCCATTGGCTATGCCCGCCAAACCGACACCGCCGACAATGAGACCGAAACCGCAGGCTATGCCCTAGTGAACGCGGCCGCCACTTATCGCTGGTATACCTCAAGCGGCGATATTTTGGTTTATCTCAAAGGCACCAACCTGCTCAATCAGGATGCCCGCCCCCATACTTCCCTACTCAAGGATTATGCGCCGCTAATGGGACGCAACCTGATGCTGGGCGTCACCTATAACTTCTAACCCCAGACCATAAAGCAAAAAGCGAAGCCATTTGGCTTCGCTTTTTAATCACTTAACTGCAGGTTATTTCATTAACCACGCGCGGTAGGACTTGCCTTTAATGCGGCCGCTGGTGATTTTGCTCAGCGCCTTTTTAGCGACTTTACGATTCACCGCCACATAGGCGCGGTAATCGGTCACAAGGATTTTGCCGACCTGCGAGCCTTCGATACCATTCTCCCCTGTGAGGGCGCCGAGGATATCGCCGGGGCGAAGCTTCTCTTTTTTACCGCCATCGATTTGCAGGGTGATCATGGTTGGCGCATTGGGCGCAGTACCCAGCAAACTTAATGATGGTAAGGCTTCGCTCTGAATATCGCGCTCTAAGTACTCTTCTAATAACGCAATTTTGTAGCCATCTTGATCGTTAAAGAAGGTAAAAGCAGCGCCCTTACTGCCCGCACGGCCGGTACGGCCAATACGGTGAATATGCACTTCGGTATCATAGGCCACATGGTAGTTAAATACCGCATCCAGTGCGTCGATATCGAGGCCACGGGCAGCCACGTCGGTTGCGACCAACACACAGGCGCTCTTGTTAGCAAATTGCAGCAGGGTTTCATCCCGGTCACGCTGCTCTAAATCACCGTGCAGGGCGATAACGCTAAAGCCAGCATCGCTCAGTTCATCGGCCACTTTTTGAGTTTCGCGCTTGGTATTACAAAACACCACCGCACTCTCGGGCTTACGATCCAGCAGCAATAATTGCAGCGCCTGCATGCGCGCCTTGTCGTCATCCAAATGGTAGAAATGCTGCTCAATGGTGCTCTTTTCGTGGGTCACAGCCACTTTCACCATCACAGGGTCGTACATAATTTGCTTAGCAATCGACTGGATCTGCTCGGGGAAAGTTGCGCTAAACAGCAAGGTTTGGCGCTCGCGTGGCGACTGCTCGATAATCGCATCGAGCTGGGGTTGGAAGCCCATTTCTAACATGCGGTCGGCTTCGTCCAACACGAGCATATTCAGGTTGCTTAGATCTAAACGGTTACGCTCTAAGTGATCGACAATCCGCCCCGGCGTACCGACGATAATGTGGGCGCCATGCTCGAGCGAACCGATTTGCGGCCCCATGGGCACGCCGCCGCAGAGGGTGAGCACTTTTACGTTGTGAATACCACGCGCCAGTGTACGGATCTCCTGCGCCACTTGGTCAGCCAGTTCACGGGTTGGACACAGCACTAAGGTTTGAATGCGAAAACGCTTCACATCTAACTTGTTCAGCAGACCTAACCCGAAGGCCGCCGTTTTACCCGACCCCGTCTTACCCTGACCAATCACATCCTCGCCCGCTAAAATGGCTGGCAGACTCTGCGCCTGAATTGGCGTCATTTCGTGATAGCCCATAGTGGTAAGGTTCTCAAGCAGTTCGGGTTTTAGCTTAAGAGTCGAGAAAGCCATTGAAGGCTGAGTGTCTGAATTGCTCAAGGCGAATATCCTGTGGTGGGTAACCCGCGCTGGCTTAAACTCAGGCAAGTCACTGAAATTGCATTGTGTTACTGATTAAATACGCTTATCGCTTCGGGGCGTTTAGCCATTTCCTTAGGCCTTTATTTCTGGCGGTTAAGCTTAACTAAAGCCTTTAAACTAGCTCTTTAACTTAGCCCTTTAAACTAGCCCTTTAAACTAGCCCTCTAACTGAGGCATACCAGTCACGCTATAAGGCTAGGTCGGCAACTTGCCGTGCTCAGTCTTATCCGTACCATCCAAAGCTCGGCTATTGTAGCAATAAAGCGCGCCCTTTTCCTGAAGTCTTTCGCTAAACCACCCAAGCAGGCTTTATTGCCTGCTTTGAAGTCTCTGATAGATAAGAAGCGCGCGAACAAAAAGCCCTGCGTTGGCAGGGCTTAGTGAGTGTGACTTTCGGAAAAAAAGCTTTGTAGTAGCGGTGTTTTTCAAGCAAGGAGTCAAGATTTTACGCAATCGAGACTTAGGCAATACTGCCAAAGCGCCCCTCTTGATAATCGCGAATCGCCTGCTGAATTTCCGCTTGGGTGTTCATCACAAACGGCCCCATTTGGACGATTTTTTCGCGGATCGGTTTACCCACAAACACTAGCATGCCCGCACCGCGTTCATCGGCCTTGAGCTGCAATGGCGTTTGGCTATCGAGCACTAAAAACTGGCCTTCATTGAATGACCACTGTGAGCCTTCACCTTTACTCAAGCCACCTTGGTAAAGATAGAGGGCGGCAAACTCATGCTTAGATAAATCGAGCTGCGCCTCACCATTGGCGTTAATCATCAAGTCGGCAATCGCCGCCTCGCCCGCTAATCCTTGAATGGTGGCACTGATCGCGCTCTTACCCACAAAAGCCCAATCCCCCGCTAAGGCTTTAAGGGTGGCGCCCGTGTCGTTCGTGGTTTCAACGCTAGAGGTTGAAGCCGTATCTTGATACGTCGCGGGGCGCAGTTTGTCCTTGGCTGGCATATTGACCCAAATTTGGAAGCCATGCAGACCATTAAGCGCATCTGCCAACGGCATTTCGGAATGCACCACGCCGTAACCCGTGCTCATCCACTGCACATCGCCAGCACGAATCGCTTTGACGTTGCCCATCTGATCGCGATGCTCAAACCCGCCCTTACGGATGTAAGTAAAGGTCTCCATTCCACGGTGCGGATGCGGTGGAAAGCCACCAATAAAATCCTGTTTATCATCAGATTTAATCTCATCCATCATCAAAAACGGATCAAAATGGGTCGTGATAAAGTCCGCCACACGGCGAATATTCACCCCGTCGCCATCCATCGCAGGTTTAGCAGAAAACTGACCTAAGACTTTCATGATGCTCTCCTATCGGTTGAGCAAAGCGATGCGCGAAACACCAAGATTATACGGCTAATACAAGACGCAAACGCTTTGCTGATGGAGGCAGAATAACAAGGAAATTTACAAAAGAATAACGCGAAATCACGGTCTAAACATTCGAAAAAATGGAACGGTAGCTTGCTGATACCCACTCATGCAGGCTTGCCATGATGTTCACTCACCGACACGGTGAATGGAAACCTAGGGTTGCTGAACCTATGAACGAGAGCTATGGATGGCGAACTGGCCTTTAAACAAGGATGTTGTTCAAGTCAGAACGAGGATGCAGAGCCGCCCAGTCTGATGTGAATGGATTCACAAATGCCGCAATGGCATGGATGCCAAAAAGCGGCCATGGAGCGGACGGTCGTCTCGCTAATCACCATGGCTCACCTTTTGACATTAGCGTAACCTGTAAATTTAATGCCCCGCACAAGAGGCCGGAGCCGCCCTGCGGCGCAGGTCCTTTGCAAAGCCCCACAGGGGATTTGCAACTTGCTTGGTGCGATTGTTAGCTGCCTTCAGCATTTACCACATCCCTTGCTTCCTGCTTCGGCACGCCAACGTAGTAGAGCACAGCAAGGTAATTCAATACCGGTATCAAGCCAGTTACCAGCGCAGCTACCTGACACCTGTCCTTACTCCTTGCCAACAACCAACAGAGAATAGAAAGAGCTATAGATTGAATTACAGTGAAAAAATAGGCTGGTTGAAGTTCACCAGATCGTAGCATTTCTAATATGACCAATATTAAGTTCCTTTTACTATTTTGAGATCAGCTAACGCCTCAATAACCGGCGCGCTTTAGCGCGTCCGGCGCCGAAGGCGCGAAGTTGATTGATTTGTTAAATGCTGTCATTAAACGGATGCTCAATTAATACCTGCTTTTGCTCAGCCTCTTTACGAGATGCCCACTCAGAGTTGACGGCTTTCAAAAGCTCAATTTCTTTTTTGAACCATAATCGTCGAGAGTCTTGACCTTCGACTCTGTTTTTAAGCTCCCATGTTCTCGCAAGGTCGCCGACATCACCTTCTACGAACCAGTAAAGAATGTCGTCTACATTTTTAGTTTTCTGGCGCTCAAATTCTGAGCCTCTTTCAGTAACCACAAAGTGATATTCGTTGCCAATTATTTCGACATGCGGAGCACCGGAATGTGTAGGTGAAGTGGCAACAGCGAATAAGTAAGCGGGCTTGTTTTCGCCACAGAGTTGCTTGCCGATACTTGCTACTTCTTTTTGAATGTACTCGATACTCTTCATAGGCATTTAACATTTTATTCGTGCGCACGCTCGTTTACCTCGTTGGACCAGTAAAAACGCGCACGGTTAACTATCTGTATGCAAAGAAGTTATCAGCTTTCTGCCAAATACACTATCTGGAAAAACGCGCATGCGCGTTTTCCAAACCTATTAACTAAAACTCAGCCACTATAGTTATTTGATTTTATAGAATTTTATTTGCAACAGATGGAATTAATGCGCACTGATATTGTCTTAAAATCACACCAAAGTATCTAAATTTAAATATGACTGTATAGCCATACATTATTAGCCACTTCGCGGTAGGGCCAAACATAGGTAACTAGATGAGAATTTGTATGGCAGCAGGAGTGGGAATTTTCGATTGAGCTAACGAGCCAAAACACGGATTGGGTCAATTAGCTTTTTTGCCAAATGAACAGTGCAATGGTCGTCAAAATTGCCGTTGTTGCAACAGTGACCGTTGGCGGCACGGCCACTCTTTCACATCTGACCCATAGGGATATGGGAAATGCCACTATGATGTTGGGAACATCATTGGCCATGTGATCGCGGCATTTACACTTCCATGTGTTACAGATGTCGCCGTCGAGCCTATAGGGACACTGCTTTTTAAACAAAGGGCACGGCGTGTCACAGGGGAAACAATGACAATCCTGTATAGCGAGTTGGAGAGATTTTTGAAATCCAGCTTTAAAACTAACAGGCAAACCAACACCAAGCCTAGTCAGGCTTAAACACTCCAATCACTGCACCTGTGGCTTTTTCGGTGACTTTGACATCGGTTTGTTGTTCGCGGTAATCACAGTCGGTGCATTCTACGGTTTCGATACCGTTTTCTTTAAACAGCAGAATGCTGTCCTTGGCGCCACATTTTGGGCATTTTGCGCCAGCTACGAAGCGCTTTTTGATTTTGGTTGTCATGCTAATACCTTTAATGCACAGACCAGCTCAGTTGGATCAGAAGATGACTCCGCTTCGCTTGAGAAACCCAAAGCGTGAGCCTGAAATTGGCCGCTATTTTGCCACAGTGCCCAGCTATTGCCAGCCTTTAAACCAAGTTGTGATGCCATAAGATATGAGCAAGCGTTAGCGCCTTGCGGGATTCACTCAAGAAGGATTTGCCAAATCGGCCGCACACTCGTATTCGCACTCATCATAAGATCGCCTTAAAAGCCGCCGCAACATTCGCTCAAAAGATGCAGTAAAAAGTGTAAGAAATCCTCAGCAACTCGGCCTAAGTTGTGGTTTGCCATCGGCTTGTACGTTATCATCACAGCCCTTACTCATTCATGATATGACCAAGTTGTAGTTAATGATCAGCATCAACCAAGCGCAATTAATCCGTGGCAGCAAAACCCTGCTCGACGAAGCCTCTTTGACCATCTATCCCGGCCATAAGGTCGGCCTAGTCGGCGCCAATGGCACGGGTAAGTCCTCACTGCTGGCATTAATTATGGGTCACCTGAGCTTAGACAAAGGCGAGTTTAGTATGCCTTCGGGTTGGCAAATCGCCACCGTAGCTCAAGAAACGCCCGCGCTGGAAGTCTCTGCACTTGAGTATGTGCTTGATGGTGATAAAGAATATCGCCAGCTTGAGGCCGACTTGCATATCGCGCAGGAACACAATGATGGCCACGCCATTGCCACCTTGCACGGTAAAATCGATGCCATTGGCGGCTACGCCATTCGCGCCCGCGCAGGTGCCTTGCTGGCAGGTTTAGGCTTTAGCGAAACCGAGCAAAATAACCCAGTGAAAAGCTTTTCGGGTGGTTGGCGGATGCGATTAAACCTTGCCCAAGCGCTGCTGTGCCGCTCCGACTTACTGCTGCTCGACGAACCGACCAACCACTTAGACTTAGATACCATGTACTGGCTCGAAGGGTGGATTAAGTCCTATCAAGGCACGCTGATTTTAATCAGCCACGATAGGGATTTTATCGACGAGATTGTCGATGAAATCGTCCATGTCGAGAATCAAAAACTCAATTATTACAAAGGCAACTACAGTGCCTTTGAACGCATCCGTGCCGAACGTATGGCGCAGCAACAGGTCGCCTATGAGCGCCAACAAAAAGAACGGGCGCATATGCAGTCCTTCGTCGACCGCTTCCGCTACAAGGCCAGTAAAGCCAAGCAAGCGCAAAGCCGCTTAAAGGCGCTGGAGCGGATGACTGAGCTGTTACCATCCCAGGCCGATAGCCCGTTTTATATGGAGTTTCGCCCGCCAGAAGCCCTGCCCAACCCATTGATTAAAATGGAGCAAGTGGCGGTAGGTTATGGCGATAAGCAAATCCTTAGCAAAGTGCATTTGAACTTAGTCCCCGGCGCCCGTATTGGCCTTTTAGGGCGCAATGGTGCGGGTAAATCGACATTAATCAAACTGTTATCGGGACAACTATCACCGATGACCGGATTGTATGAGCCCAATCCCGGCCTGAATATCGGTTACTTTGCCCAGCACCAAATCGAATTTTTACGCTTAGACGATACGCCGCTGCAACATCTGGTGCGCCTCGCGCCAAATGCCCGTGAGCAGGAATTACGTAACTTCCTCGGTGGTTTTGGCTTCCATGGCGATATGGCGCTCTCGCCAGTGCGCCCGTTCTCGGGTGGCGAGAAAGCGCGTTTAGTATTGGCCTTATTAGTGTGGCAGCGCCCTAACCTATTGCTACTCGACGAACCGACCAACCACTTAGATTTAGAGATGCGCCATGCGCTGACTATGGCATTGCAAACCTTTGAAGGCGCAATGGTTATCGTATCGCACGACCGTCACTTACTGCGCTTAACCTGTAGCGATTACTATCTGGTTGACCAAGGCCAAGTGCAGGCCTTCGATGGCGATTTAGAGGATTACCACCAATGGTTACTCGATGCCGCCAAGGCCGCCAGTGCGAATTCCACCGTTAACGGTGACGATGCCAAACCCGCCGTCGATAAGAAACAGCAAAAGCGGTTAGAGGCAGAGCTACGCCAAAAGGTGTCGCCACTTAAACGCAAACAGGCGAAGCTTGAAACCGATCAGCAAAAGCTCAGTGAACGCCTCGCCGAGTTGGAGCATCTGCTGGCCGATAGCGAGCTCTACGATCAGGACAATAAAGCCAAACTCACGTCGGTACTCAGTGAGCGCACCAGCTTGACACAAACGCTGGAAGAAAGTGAAATGCAATGGCTTGAGCTGCAAGAAGAAATTGATTCAATGGAACTTGAGCTGATGGGCCAATAATTGGTCCTCTATCGCCTAACGTACAAGGAAACAGTATGTCGGATGCAACCCCGTTAGACAGTCAAATTTGGCATTGGTGTGATATGAGCTACGGGCAAAATAAACAGCTTTGCCTCGAGCTACAGGATAACTGCCAAGTGAATGTGAATCTCTTACTGCTGGCGCAGTATTTAGATCTCACCAGTGATGTGGCGGGCCCACGGGAATATTCGACCGAGCAGTGGCAGCAGCTGGTCAATGCAGTTTGGGATTGGGATGAAAAGTTTCTTACGCCCTATCGCCGTCTGCGCCGCCTCGCCAAGGCAAGCCTGAATGAGGAAGAGTATCAGCAGATGCTCGATGTTGAGCTGATGATGGAACGTAAGGCGCAGCGCACAATTCTAAATGCCGTCAATGGGTTATCGCCAACAGGCGCACAAACCAACCTAGTGAGTTACCTGACCCTGTTTGGCCTATCCGCTACCGATGTAAATTCGCTAAATTTTATCGCGCCTTAATAGACCAAACGTTAGCTTACTTAGTCCGAGCCTGAGGATAACGCTGGCAGTTATCCTCAATCTTAAGCCAACTTGGTTGCTCATCGGTATAAATATGGTAATTAGGCTGCACCAGTTCAGGATCATCTAAGCTTGCAATCGTCAGAGTGAGATAGTCGGGATATTCAGTGTGCCTGTAGGTCAGCGAGCAGCCGCAGTGACCACAAAAACCGCGCCTCACACACTCAGATGAAGCAAACTCTGTCACTTGCCCCTTAATCCAAGTCACCTGTTGCCGCTTAAAATCCATCCAGGCGCCAAACACTGCACCAATGCTTTTTTGGCACATGCGGCAATGGCAATAATCGGCGTCGAAGGGCTTACCCTCAATCCGATAACGAATTGCCCCACATAAACAGCCGCCCTCCCAGGATGCTATAGATTGCATACAGACTCCACGCTATTGCGGCTCTCGGCCATCGGTCAGCTTTTGCGCCAGCGCCGTAGCATTGCGCGCGGTAATGCCATAAATCGACAGCTGCGGATTGGCCCCGAGACTGGTCGGGAAGATAGAACCGTCCATCACCGACAGATTATCCAGATAATGTGACTGACCATAGCTATTCACCATAGAGAGCTTTTCATCCTCGCCAAAGGGACAACCGCCCATCACGTGCGCCGAGGCGACGATTGTCCGCAGCGGCGCTAAATCCATTTGCGCAATGCTCTCTTTCGCCTCCTTCCATGACGACAGATAAGGCATGCCATCACTAATGGGCAGTACTTTTAATGCCCCCGCCGAGAATTGCAATTCGGCCATGCTGGCATACGCCCGCCGCGCCGCACGCCAAAAGGCCTCGGAGAGCGGATAATCTAAGGCAAAGCCCGTCGAGGTGAGATGCACTTGCCCACCTTGGCTATCGGGATGATAACCATCGCGGATCAAGGCGATAGTGACCTGTAGCTGATTAAATTGCGCCATCAATTCGGCGTGGCTGGCGCCGTAACCTAAGGTTTTAGAGGCGATCAAAATCGGATGCACAGGCGGCACCTCAAGCTTGTAACCTAACTCGCCATCGGCACCGTTTTTCCAAACAAATTCATCGGAATAGATAGATTGTGGCGCACCGCTGTGGGCATTAATCGCATCGGCAAAGATGCCACCGGAGAGCACAGTGGGATGTAAAAAGGTTCGTTTGCCCAACAGCTGATAGGGATCGGGCACCTCGGAGCGCATCATTAAGGTCGGCGTGTGGATAGCGCCAGCGCTTAAAATATAGTGTTTGGCTTTGAATAACAGCTCGACCGATGTCGGCCGTAAATTAACATCGAGCGCCTGCGCCTTGAGGGCAAACACTTGGCCATTATGGTGTTCAATCTTAACGACTTTGGCACGGCTAAAAAGTTGCGCGCCCTTCTCTAATGCGGTCGGGATAGTCGTGACTAACATCGACTGCTTGGCATTAACTGGGCACCCCATGCCGCAATAACCAGTATTCCAGCAGCCCGCTACGTTACGCTTAATGACGGTGTAATCCCAACCTAGATTGATACAGCCTTGCTTGAGCGCGCCATTATTGCGGTTAGGTTCATAATTCCATTCATGAATATTAAGCCGCTGCTCCATCTGCTCGAACCAAGGGGCAAGGGATTCAGGGTCGAGACCCGCAACGGATTTATGCTGCGCCCAAAAGGCTAAGGCTTCCTTCGGGGTACGAATCGAGGTGGTCCAATTGATGGTGGTCGAGCCGCCCACGGCACGACCTTGAAAAATCCCAATCGCCTTATCGGCGGTTTTCATCGCGGCCGCCTGTTGATACAGATTAGGGTACGCGACCCGCTCCTCCATATTAAAGTCGCTGGAGGATTTAAGCGGCCCCGCTTCAATCATGATCACACTAAGCCCTGCTTGGCTGAGGATCTCCGCCGCCACACCGCCGCCTGCGCCCGTGCCAACAATCACCACATCGGCTTCAAATTGCTGGTTCTCTTGCAGTTGACTGGCGTCGGTATGTAACCAACCGGAATTTAAGCCTGTCACTATGGGATCTATGATTGCCACTTGGAATACTCCATTCTTACATTATTGTTATTATTATAAATTCAGCCTATTTGAACAATTCAGGCTTGGCGTAGTGAAGTCGGCTCCAATGCTCGGGACAGGCGTAATAACTGGCCATCACTAATTCCCGCAGGCCTAAATAAGCCGTTTGCAATAACGCAAAATAGCTGTGGCGCCAGGTTTCTAACATTTGTGTTAAGTCGCTGGGTGAGCGCATCAAGAGTGGCGTCATACTTGAGGTCAGCAGCAGTAAACCGAGACGATTTTCCAGCATATCCAGCAGTTCGAATAACTCTGTCTGCTGCTCGTCGGGTAAGACATCAATCGAATGTTTAATGGCATCTAAGGTACGATTTTGCGCCGCCAACTTATGGGTTGCCACATCGGGCAAGGCCCCATCGAGCATCACGGGTAACAACACTCCGAATAACAAACGATAGTCTTTTCCTTCGCCTTCATCGGGGAGGCTGAATTCGGGAGAGTAGAGATTTACCCCCAAGGCAATCGCCGCCGTACCGGCAAACGCGCCCAGTAAAAAGGTACGTCTATTCATCTATGTCTCCCCAAGACGCTAAGTGTTAAATTATTGTGCTACAATGACCGCGAATCTAAATTAAACACACGTTTTAATTTTCAGCAATAGTTGATATCAAGATAAGATCCCATGCCAAACGTTTTTAATCCGCCTTGGTGGGCCAAAAGTCCCCATGTACAAACTATTCTGCCCGTTTTCACTAAAGTGGCCAAACCTGTGCTTGAGCGACAACGACTCGAGCTTCCCGACGGCGATTTTATCGATTTAGATTGGCAAGCAAAGCCTCAAGTCGGCAAACCTATTGTGGTCATCATTCATGGATTAGAGGGCAGTGCCCAATCCCATTATGCCAGACGTATTCTACAGGCCTGCAAAGAACAAGAGTTAGCAGCAGTGGTTCACCATCACAGAAGTTGCTCAGGGGAAACCAATCGCCTCGCCCGCAGTTATCACAGTGGCGATACCGACGACCTGCAGTTTAGTCTAAGCCTGCTGCAACAAACGTATCCGCAATCACCTTTATTAGCCGTGGGTTACAGCTTAGGCGGCAATGTGCTGACCAAATATCAAGGCGAATATCAAGAGCATAGCCTGTTGAGTCGCGCCGTGGTCGTGTCGGCGCCGCTGCAATTATCGGCCTGCGCCAAACGCTTAGAAAATGGTTTTTCAAAGGTGTATCAAAGCCATTTAATCAAACAGTTACAGCATAAAGTCAATCAAAAGCTCGCTGACCCCGACCTGGCGGGCGCGATGGCATTGAGCCCAATGCAAGTTACTGATCTCAATACTTTTTATGACTTTGACGATAAAGTCACCGCACCGCTCCATGGATTTTTGGGCGTTGAAGATTACTACACTCGCGCCAGCGGCCTCCCCTTTATCAAGTGCATCACTAAGCCAACGCTGATCTTGCACGCCAAGGACGATCCCTTTATGACGGATGCCGTTATCCCGCATTCCAGCCAGCTTTCGGAACATGTGGAATATGAATTACATGCCCATGGCGGCCATGTCGGTTTTATTGAGGGTGGTACACCTTGGAAGCCGCGCTATTATCTAGAGCGGCGCATTTTAGACTTTTTACTCGCCAATGATGCTTCATCGGCACCTTAAGGAACCCGAATGCTTATCCCCTACGATGCTTTACTCCAGCTCCCCAAAGAGACGTTAGCCAATTTGATCCGCGAATATCTTTTAGGTCAAGTGGAGGATGGTAGTTTTACTAGCCTAGATGAGCAAGAACTATCAGTGGCAATAGTGCAATGCCAACAAGCACTTAAACAAGGCAAACTCGTCTTGGAATACAGCGAGGACGATGAATCCTTTGCCATTCGCCATGCCGACCAAGTGGCAAAACGGCAAGATTGACCACCAGTATCCCTGTGCCGTATAAATAGCTTATACGGTTTATCGCTCCCAATGAGCGGCTCTTTAGGTTCCTAGCTAGGTAGAAAAAATGTCAGCAAAACATCCTATTATTGCAGTTACAGGCTCATCCGGCGCAGGAACCACCACAACTACTACCGCCTTTAGTCATATCTTTCGCCAGCTTGGGATCAACGCAGCCTTTGTAGAAGGCGATAGTTTTCATCACTTTACCCGTGCAGAGATGGAAGTGATGATCCGCAAATCCCAGGCTGAGAATCGCAATCTGAGTTACTTTGGCCCAGAGGCCAATAACTTTGCCCGCCTAGAGCAATGCTTTCGAGATTACGGCGCCACGGGCCAAGGCGAAACCCGCAGCTATTTACATACCTTCGATGAGGCTGTGCCTTTTAACCAAATGCCGGGCACCTTCACTCAATGGCGTCCACTGCCTGAAAACACCGATATGTTGTATTACGAAGGCTTACATGGTGGCGTAGTCACGGGTGATGCCAATGTGGCCCAGCATGTGGATTTGCTGATCGGCATGGTGCCTATTGTTAACTTGGAGTGGATCCAAAAGATCATTCGTGACACCTCAGAGCGAGGTCATAGCCGCGAAAAAGTCATGGGCTCAATCGTGCGCAGCATGGACGATTATATTAAGCATATGACGCCGCAGTTTTCCCGTACCCATATCAACTTCCAACGGGTGCCGACGGTAGATACTTCTAACCCCTTTAGCGCCAAAGATATTCCAAGCCTAGATGAAAGCTTTGTGGTGATCCGTTTTCGCGGTATCAACAACGTCGACTTCCCCTATTATTTGAGCATGATCCAAGGCTCCTTTATGTCACGGGTCAACACCTTAGTGGTGCCGGGCGGCAAAATGTCCCTAGCTATGGAGCTGATCCTCACGCCCTTGATTAAAGATTTAATGGAAAAACGTCAGCAGCTTAATAGCCCACAGGCGAACTGAGATAGAGTTAACGTTTGACTAAAGGCTAATGAAATAAAGCCTTTTTGAGCAATAGATTAAGCTTGATTTAAGCCATTGAAGTTAATCTTATTGGCATCGGGATTTCAGGCGAAAGAACGATAGTTGGCATACTCTTGGGAGTTAATTCCCCCATCTTGATCTGTTGATTCCCTTGGGTGTGCCAACAACCCTTCAAAACAAGTATTAGAAGTTAATTCCACATCCACGCTTGATCTATTGATTCCCTTGGGTGTGCCAACAACCCCATCTTGCGTTAAGTCTTAGCTGTTAATTCCACATCCACGCTTGATCTATTGATTCCCTTGGCTATCCCAGCAACCCCATCTTGCATTAAGTCTTAGCAGTTAATTCCACATCCATGCTTGATCTGTTGATTCCCTTGGGTGTGCCAACAACCCTTCAAAACAAGTTCTAGAAGTGAATTCCACTTCAATGCTTGATCTGTTGATTCCCTTGGCTAGGCCTGCAACCCCTTCAAAGCTTTTAGTCGTAGTAGTTAATTCCACATCCATGCTTAATCTGTTGGTTACCTTGGCTAGGCCTGCAACCCTTCGAAGCTTTATCACCCCAGATTTTCAATCTTTGCCCAGTTAACGGCGTGAAGTTAAGCGCCCTAAATTTTTATACATCACCCGACAATCCAAGGCGATACCGCGGGGTGAGCAATAGACGGCGTCTTCCTCTAGGCCTTCACCACCAAAACCGCAGCGGCGATAAAATTCGACCGCATTTAAGGTCGACTCTAATCGCAATTGAGCAAGGCCGAGATTAAAGGCTTTTGTTTCAATAAATTGCAGTAACGACTTACCAACACCTAAGCCCATCGCCTCGGGGGAGACAAACAGCGCCTCGACCTGAGCATAGGGTTCATCCAACATGATGGTGCCCACCACAGCCGGTTCTTGGGTTGTTTCATTAAGGTTTTCAGCCACATAAAAATGCGTGCCCACCATACGACGAAAAGATTCAGTCAATTCACCCTGAGTCCAAATCTGTAAGTCATCTTGAGAATAAAATCCGGCGCAGCCTTTATTAATCGCCGCATTGCGGATATCCCAGCAGGCCTTGGCATCTAATTGCGTCGCTTTACGTATCCTTAGCATAGTCATCCCGATAAATTGCCCTAGCCCTAGCTATGGCCATAACCATAGCCAACCGCTAATACGCTGAATCATAAAAATAAACATATAAAGACTCATACTGCCCACCCTTTAATTTTATGCAGTAAAGAATCCGCCTTCTTAGAAGGCGGCTTTGATTTGCCCCTGGAAGGGGCTATTTCCTTACACCTACTTCATCTGTAGCGACAATTGAGCATCATGCTCTAGATCTTGCTTATCTTGATGGCGA
>NZ_NHRI01000050.1:0-283 GCF_003129585.1 Shewanella sp. BC20
GAAGTATCTTCAAGACTTATCTGAGTTCTGCGAGGGCGCGGCATACAAACCTCCTTGTTCAATGCTTAACCAAAGCATAGTCGAAGGTTAACTACCGCACGATTAAAGCTGGGTGTCTAGTTTTGCTAGTTACAAAGCCCAGAAGATGATTCTGGGCTTTTTATTGTCATCCCAAAACCACCGCCTCTGGCGGTGGTGATTGTCCCTTAAGGCTATAGCCTGAATAACGCCCATGTTAAAAGAGACCTTCTTATTCACCACAAGTAAGAGGAAACGAGAAACA
>NZ_NHRI01000051.1:0-278 GCF_003129585.1 Shewanella sp. BC20
CCCCTCTGACTTAAGGGCTAATCCCCGTTCGCTCGCCGCTACTAGGGGAATCTCGGTTGATTTCTTTTCCTAAGGGTACTTAGATGTTTCAGTTCCCCTCGTTTGCCTCATGTAGCTATGTATTCACTACATGATGACCGCTTATGCGGCCGGGTTCCCCCATTCGGACATCGTTAGCTCAAATGCTTGTTACTAGCTCGCCAACGCTTTTCGCAAGTTACTACGTCCTTCATCGCCTCTGACTGCCAAGGCATCCACCGTATACGCTTAGTCGCTTA
>NZ_NHRI01000052.1:0-278 GCF_003129585.1 Shewanella sp. BC20
CCCCTCTGACTTAAGGGCTAATCCCCGTTCGCTCGCCGCTACTAGGGGAATCTCGGTTGATTTCTTTTCCTAAGGGTACTTAGATGTTTCAGTTCCCCTCGTTTGCCTCACTACACTATGTATTCATGTAGTGATAACAGCTTATGCTGCTGGGTTCCCCCATTCGGACATCGTTAGCTCAAATGCTTGTTACTAGCTCGCCAACGCTTTTCGCAAGTTACTACGTCCTTCATCGCCTCTGACTGCCAAGGCATCCACCGTATACGCTTAGTCGCTTA
>NZ_NHRI01000053.1:0-253 GCF_003129585.1 Shewanella sp. BC20
AGTGAACGAACCGCTGGTGTTCGGGTTGTCATGCCAATGGCATTGCCCGGTAGCTATGTTCGGAATCGATAACCGCTGAAAGCATCTAAGCGGGAAGCGAGCCCCAAGATGAGTCATCCCTTGGACTTTAAGTCCACTAAAGAGCCGTTCGAGACTAGGACGTTGATAGGTCAGGTGTGTAAGCGTTGTGAGGCGTTGAGCTAACTGATACTAATGACTCGAGAGGCTTAACCATACAACCCAGATGGGTTTT